>VBKJ01000102.1 GCA_005879795.1 Deltaproteobacteria bacterium | reverse complement strand
CGTCTTCCACCAGGCGGCGCTGCGCTCCGTGCCGCGCTCGGTCGACGACCCGCTCGGCTCGAACCAGGTGAACGTGACCGGGACGCTCGTCCTCCTCCTCGCCTGCCGCGACGCGGGCGTGCGGCGCGTGGTGTATGCGTCGTCGTCCTCCGTCTACGGCGACGACCCGGTACTTCCCAAGGTCGAGACGCTCCCCACCCGGCCCGTCTCGCCCTACGCGGTCTCCAAGCTGGCGGCGGAGCACTACTGCCAGACCTTCGCGCGCCTCTACGGGCTCGAGACGGTGAGCCTCCGCTACTTCAACGTCTTCGGGCCACGGCAGAACCCGGAGTCGAAGTACTCGGCCGTGATCCCGCGCTTCCTCGCCCAGGCGCTCGCGGGCGAGCCGCTCGAGGTGCACGGCGACGGCGAGCAGTCGCGCGACTTCACCTACATCGACAACGTGGTCGAGGGGAACCTGCGCGCGATGGCGACGCCGGGGGTCTCGGGCGAGGTCTTCAACATCGCCTGCGGCACGCGCTACTCGCTCCTCGCCATCGCCGACGCGATCGCCGACTTCCTCGGCCGCCGCCTGCCGCGCGCCCACACCGCGCCGCGCGCGGGCGACGTGCGCCACACGCTCGCCGAGATCGCGAAGGCGGAGCGGCTGCTCGGCTATCGCCCGAAGGTGGACTTCGCGACCGGCATGCGCCGCACCTGCGAGTACTTCGTCACCCGCTTCGGGGAGTCTCGCTAGCTAGGCGTCGGTCCGAGTAGCCACGGTTACTCGGACACCCTCCTCGCCGGAGGTGCGCCCGAGAGCGCGCGCCGGGCGGGCGCCACGAGGGGGAGCTCGACGGTGACGGCGGTGCCTTCGTCGAGCCGGCTCCGGGCGGCGACGCGGCCGCCCAGCGCCTCGGCGAACGAGCGCACGATGTAGAGCCCGAAGCCGGTGCCGCGCTCGGGGCCTCGGCCGGGATGGAACGGCTCGAAGAGGTGGGGCAGGACGTCCGCCGCGATGCCGGGGCCCGCGTCGCGCACGGTGAGCCGGACCGCCTCGTGCTCGGGTGCGAGCGTGACCTCGACCTCCACGGCGCGCCCGCCGCCGTGCTTGAGCGCATTGTCGACCAGGTTCTGGACGATCTCCTTCACCTTGACGCGGTCCGTCCTGAGGCGCGGGAGATCGGGCGGCACGCGGCAGGTGAGCCGGCCCTCGCGCGTGGCGCGCGCGAAGGTGCCGCTCTGGAGCGTCGCGAGCAGCTCGCCGAGCGCGAACTCGTCGCTGCGGATGGGGAGGCTCCCGGTCTCCAGGCGGGCGACGTCGAGGGCGGCGCCGAGCAGGTCGACCAGCTCGAGCGCCTGCCGCTCGAGGGTGGAGCAGATGTCGCGCTGCTCGGCAGCGAGCGGGCCGAGGGCGCCCTCGCCGAGCAGGCCCGCATAGCCGACCAGGGCGTTGAGCGGCGCGCGGAGATCGTGCGCCATGGTGGTGAGCGCGTCGCCCTTCATCCGGGCGATCTGGGCGAGCCGCCCGCACTGCCGGGCGTTGGTGAGCGCCACGCCGGCCAGGCCGGCGAGGGCGCGTCCGAGCTCGAGGCCCCGGTCGGTGAGCGGCGCCGTCGCGGCGGCGACCAGGTGGAGTGCGCCGGTCAGGTCGGGGCCCCGGATGGGCAGCACGACGCTCTGCACGTCCGCATCGTCCAGCACCACCGGGCGGCCCGCGGCGAGCGCCGGCCCGAGCGCCGCGTCGCGCAGCGAGCGGCCTTCGTAGCGCGCGCGGTACTCGGGGCCGAGGCCGTAGGTGGCGAGGAGGGTGTAGCGGCCGTCCTGGAGGACGCCCAGGGCGGCGCCCGCCACGCCGAGGAAGAGAGCGGTGCGCTGCACCAACCGCTCGGGCAGCGTCTCGGGGTCGCCGCCCACCAGGAGCAGGTCGCGCTGCAGCTCGACGAACTGCTCGACCCGGGTTGCATCGAAGGGTGCCATGGCGCCTGGCCGGGCCGCCGCGGCCGGCTCGTTTTCCTGTTGCCTCACGGGTGGGGGCGGATGTAGACCTCCGAGCCGCCGGGCGTCAATACGCGCTCCGAGAAGCTTGCGGGAGGACAATGTCGGTCGACATCGGTCGCGAGGCCGAGGAGTTGGTGCGCTACTACGGCGAGCTGATGCGCAGGCTCGGCCAGAGCGGCGTGCGCGACGTCGCGGACCTGCTCGCGTTGCACGAGCGCCTCGCCCGGGCGCTCGACGCGGTCAGCCGGCAGGAGATCGGCTGGGTCACCGAGCAGGTGCAACGCCTGATCGAGGCCCTCGTGCGCATGGATTCGAACCTCGACGCCCTGCGACGCTTGAAGCGGGCGCTCTCAGCCCTACCCGAGGCCGGCAGCCTGGAGCCTGCGCCGCGGCCGCGGTGATCGTGCGCGGCTGCACGAGCCGTGCAGCGACGTCGGCGGACGCGGCGGGATACGGGCCGGTGTATGGGCATGCGCCTTGCTCCCTTCGGCAGGCGAGCATCATGGTGTGTGAGCCGCCGTATCGCATCGCCTACGTGATCGGCGAGCCCGGCAAGGAGGACGCCGAATACCAGCTCCACGAGCTGCTCCGGCATCTCGACCGACGGCGCTTCGTGCCCCGCGTGTTCGTGCTGGCCGCGGGGAGACGGTGGGTTGAGCCGATCCGGGCCTCGGGCGTCGCGGTGGAGGAGATCCCGCGCCGCGGCCCGGCGGATCTCCAGCGGCTCGCTCGTCTGCGGGCCGCGCTCCGGCGCTGCGCGCCGCACGTCCTGCACACGATCATGTGGTCGGGGAACAGCTACGGGCGGCTCGCGGCGCTCGGGCTCGCCATCCCGGTCGTCATCGCGGCCGAACACTGTGTGATGCCGTATCGCCGCTGGCAGCTGGTCGTGGAGCGCGCGCTCGCCCGCATGACCGACGCCCACCTGGTCAACTGCGAGGCGATCGCCGCCTGGCAGGTCGAGCGCGAGCGGCTGGCGCGCGGGAAGATCGAGGTGATCCCGAACGGGATCGACCTGGGACGGCTGCCGGCGTTCTCGCTCGACCGGCGCGCCGCTCGGCTGGCCGCCGGCCTCGAGCCCAACCGCCGGCTGGTCGCCGGGGTCGGGCGTCTCGAGGCACAGCAGGACTTCCCGACCTTCCTGCGGGCGGCGGCCATGATCGCGGCCCAGTTCCCGGACGTCGACTTCCTGGTGGTCGGGGAGGGCGAGGAGCGCGGAGCGCTGGAGGCCCTCGCCCGGCGCCTCGGGCTCGGCACGCGCGTCGTCTTCACCGGGCTCCGGCACGACGTGCCCCAGCTGCTCGCGGCGGCCGACGTCCTGGCGCTCACCTCGACCTACGAGGGCTTCCCGAACGTGCTGCTCGAGGGGATGGCGGCGGGCGCGGTCCCGGTCGCGACCAGCGTCGGGGGGTGCCGGGAGCTGGTGACGAACGGGGAAACGGGCCTCCTCGCGCCACCCCGCGCGCCCGCCGCCGTTGCGGTGGCGGTGGCTCGGGTGCTGGGCGATCCCGCCCTCGCGCGCCGGCTCGCGACCGCCGCGCGCCGGCGGGTCGAAGGCGCCTTCTCGGTCGAGGTGATGGCCCGGCGGACGATGGACGCCTACCTCCGCCTGCTCCACGCCACCCGCGGTCCTGCGACCGTCGCCGCCGCCTGAGCGGCTCCGCATGGGTGCCGCGTGAGGCAGCGGGTCGGCCCCTTCGCGGTCGCGCGCGTGCGGCGCATCCTGGGGCGCGCGCTCCGGCTGCGCTGCCCGCGTTGCGGGAGATCGCCGCTCTGGGCACGCGCCTTCCGCATGCACGAGCGCTGCGCGGTCTGCGGGCTCCGCTACGAGCGCGAGCAGGGGTACTTCGTCGGCGCCATCTACATCAACTACGCCGTGACGGTCGCCGTGGCGGCGGGGGTCGTGCTTGCGGCCGACGCGCTCGTCGGGCTGACGCTCGCCGAGCAGCTGGTGCTCGGCGTGGCGCTCGCGGCGCTGGTCCCGCTCGCCTTCTTCCGCTATGCCCGGAGCCTGTGGCTGTCGCTCGACTACCTGGTGACGACGGCGGACGAGCGGCGGGAGCGGGCACGGCTCCGCTGACGCTGAGCGGCCCCGCGCTCGAGGTCGCGGACCTGCGCCACCGCTACGGCGAGCGCATCGCCCTGGACGGCGTGTCGCTCTCGGTCGAGGGCGGCGAGCTCTTCGGCCTCCTCGGGCCGAACGGCGGCGGCAAGAGCACGCTCTTCAGGATCCTCTCGACGCTGCTCGTCGCGAGCAGCGGCACCGCGCGCGTGCTCGGGCACGACGTGACGCGCGAGCCGGACCGCGTGCGGCGCCGCCTGGGCGTCGTCTTCCAGCACCCGAGCGTCGACCGCCTGCTCACCGTGGAGGAGAACCTCGTCCACCACGGGCACCTCCACGGGCTCTCCGGCGCGTCCCTCCGCGCCGCCGTCGCGGCGGTGGTGGAGCGCCTCGGCCTCGGCGAGCGCCGGCGCGACCGGGTGGGCACGCTCTCGGGCGGGCTCCAGCGGCGCGCCGAGCTCGCGAAGGCGCTCCTCGTGGGCGCGGAGCTCCTCCTCCTCGACGAGCCGACCAGCGGCCTCGACCCCGCCGCGCGCCGTGAGTTCCTCGCCTTCCTGGCGGAGCTGCGCGCGGCGGAGCGGATTACGGTCGTGCTCACCACCCACGACATGGAGGAGGCGGAGCGTTGCGGGCGGGTCGCGATCCTCGACCGGGGCCGGGTGGTCGCGCTCGGCACGCCGGAAGCCTTGAAGGCCCGGGTGGGCGGCGACGTGCTCGTCGTCGTGGGGCCCGACCCGGCGCGCCTCGCCGAGCGCGTGCGCGAGCGTTTCGGGCTCGCCGGGCGGCTGGTCGACGGGACGCTGCGCCTCGAGCGCGAGCGCGGCCACGAGCTGGTGCGCGACCTGATCGAGGCGTTCCCGGAGGAGGTGCGCGCGGTGAGCTACGGGAAGCCGACGCTCGACGACGTGTTCATCCAGCTCACCGGGCACCGCCTGGCGGAGGCGTGATGCCCGTGACGAGGCACCTCGCGGACAGCACACTGGCCGTCGCCACGCTCTGGCGCCGGGAGGTGATCCGCTTCGTGCGGCAGCGAAGCCGGCTCCTGGGCGCGCTGGTGCAGCCGCTCGTCTTCTGGGCGCTCCTGGGAGGCGGCCTCTCGCCGTCCTTCCGGCCGCCGGGCGCACCGGTGGGCGCGAGCTATCTCGCCTACCTCTACCCGGGCATCCTGGCACTGGTCCTCCTGTTCACCGCGATCTTCGCCACCATCTCGACCGTCGAGGACCGGCACTCGGGCTTCCTCCAGGGCGTGCTGGTGGCGCCCGTGTCGCGCACCGCGATCGTGGTCGGGCAGGCGCTCGGCGGGACGACGCTGGCGGTGGGGCAGGGGCTCGCCTTCCTCGCGCTCGCGCCGCTCGCCGGGCTGCGCGTGGCGCCGCTCGGCGTGCTCGGCGCGCTCGGCGTGATGGTGGTGGTGGCCTTCGGGCTCACGAGCCTGGGGCTGCTGATCGCGTGGCGGATCGAGTCGACGCAGGGGTTCCACACCATCATGAACCTGCTCCTGATCCCGATCTGGCTGCTCTCGGGGGCGTTCTTCCCGCCCGCCGGTGTGCCCGCGCCGCTCGCCTGGCTCATGCGGCTCGACCCGCTCACCTACGGGCTCGCCCTGCTGCGCGCCTGCCTGGATCCCGCGGCGCCCGGGCTGCCGCCGCTGGCGCTCTCGCTCGGCGTGGCGATCGGGTTCGGGGCCGTGGCGTGCGCGGCGGCGGTCGCGACGGCGCGGCGGGCGTCGGTGGCGGCGTAGGGCATGAGAACCCGTGGAGGACCCGGCGGTCGGTCGACGTCCCTGCCCCGGCCGGTGAGCCGCTCGATCTCGACCGTGATACCCGCGATCACTCCGTAGTCGGCCGCCGCGTCGGTGAGGCCGACGGGGACAGCAAGCAGCAGCTCGAGGTACCTGCCGGGCTTCCAGACGAGCTCGGGGATCGCGTAGTAGGTCGTCTCGCTCTCCTCCGTCTCTCCCGCCCCTTCGAAGGTGAGGAACCACCGACGCCAGGGGTAGAGGAGCGCGACATTGTACTTGAATTCGTCCTCCGCCTCCGCCCTCCCCCCGATCCCGCTCCGCCGCCAGGAGAAGCTCAGCTGGCCGTTCACGGGGCCGAGCCAGCGGCTGAGCGTGAAGGTCGGCTCAAGGGAGACGTCGCCCGTGCCGAGATCATTCCGCCGGGAGCCAGTGGGAAGACCGACGGTGAGCCCGAGGTCGAGCCCGAGGGGGCGGGTGCGGAAGTCGAGGACGGCGTAGCGGAACCCGAGGTCCACGTCTTCGAGGCCGTGCACCGCGCCCGCATCCGACGGATCGCGGACGCCGTACGGGACCGCGAGGATCGCCTGCAGGCGGTCGGTGACGCCGTACTCGAGCTGCGCCAGGACGCTCGTGCTTCGCTCGCGCGGAAAGCGGAGATGGCCTGCCCTGAGCGAGGTCTGGAGCTCGTCCTCGTCCTGGGTGACGATCGACTCGGTGACCGCGAGCTCCTCGGGGAGGGTCGCCATCCCCTCCGCGCCGCGCGCCGGTGGCACGAGGAGCAACGCGAGGCCGGCGACGCGCGCCAGGATCGTGGCCAGATATCGCACCGCCTCCTCCTTCGGGTCGCGCCGCAGGCCGGCTCGACCGGCGATAGTCATGGCCCCGAGTCTCGAGGCCGCGGATCGGATCCGTGAAGCGATCACCGTGCCGGCGCAAAGCCGAGGGGGGGGGCAGGACTTCGATGGCGTACTGCGGGTGCGATCATGGCATCTGTGCCCGGAAGGAGCGAGGGGAGAGTTCGGGCGTTGAAGTCCCGTGGCCTACAACCGATACAGCATCACGTAGATCACCACGCCGGTCACCGACACGTAGAGCCAGGTCGGCAGCGTCCAGCGCGCCAGGCGGACGTGACGCGTGAAGCGGGCGCGGAGCGCGTAGCTCAGGGTCACGATGGCGAGGGGCGGGATGAGGGCCGCGAGCACCGTGTGCGTGCCGAGGATCGTCAGGTAGACGGGACGCGTCCAGCCCTGGCCCGGGAAGCGGGTCGTCCCCACCTGGAGGTGGTAGGTGAGGTAGGAGGCGAGGAAGACGACCGAGGTGACGAACGCCGCCACCATGCAGGCGCGATGGAGCCGGACGCGGCGGCGGCGGATGGCGAGAAAGCCCGCGGCGAGGAGGACGGCGCTGGTGGCGTTGAGACATGCGTTCAGCGCCGGGAGGGCGGCGAGCGGGATCACGAGCCCTTCCCGTCGCTGAGGGCGATCGCGTCGCGGGCGAGGCGCGCCACGTCGTCCGGCTGGGTGCCGTGGTAGTAGCCGCGGATCCGCAGCGCGCGATCGACGAGCACGAAGCGGTCGCTGTGCGTGATCGGCGAGGCTGGCGGCCCGTCGTCGGCCCAGGCGACCTTGAAGCCGTCGCGCAGGAGAGCGGCCACGGCCTCGCGCGCCCCGGTCACGAAGAGCCAGCCGTCACCGGCGCCGGCGCGCCGGGCGTAGTCCTCGAGCACCTCCGGCGTGTCGTGCGTCGGGTCGACGCTGAACGACACCAGGCGGACGGGGTCGGCGGCGGGTGCGAGCGCCTTCTGGAGGCCGGCCATGCGCGCGGTGAGCGCGGGGCAGAAGTCCGGGCAGCGGGTGAACACGAAGTCCGCGACCCACACGTGTCCGGTCAGGTCGGCGGCGGAGACCGGCCGGCCCGAGCGCTCGACGAGCGTGAAGGGCGGCACCGCGCCCAGCACGGGGAGGGAGCGGGCGGGGATCGCGAGCCAGACGGCCAGGCCGCTCGCCACCAGTGCTGCGGCCGCGATCAGCGCCGCACGCGCGGCGCGGGGCGCCTCAGTCGTGGGCCTGGGCGGCGGCGGGGATGGCGTGAGTGAGGGCACGCGTGAAGGCCCCCAGGTCGGGTAGGAGCGCGAACACGAGCAGCACGCAGAGGATGGCGGGCGTCAGCGCGATGTAGGCGAGGGTCCGCTTCTCGACCGCGAGGTGCATGAAGAAGAGCGCCACCAGCGCCGCCTTGGTGGCGGCCAGGACGACCAGCATGAGGCCCTTCGCCAGCGGCGAGATCTGCGGGTAGATGACCGCGAGCTCGACCGCGGTCAAGACCACCAGCCAGGCGAACACCTGGAGGTACCGCCGCTGCTCGTGCGCGAGCTGCTCGGGAGTGTGCACCGCCATGGGTCGGACAGCCTCCTAGATCAGATACACGAAGGTGAAGACGAGAATCCAGATCAGGTCGACGAAGTGCCAGTACAGGGCGGCGATCTCCACCTCGTTGTTGTTGTGCGCGCTGTAGATGGGCGTCCCCCCGGCGAGCAGGGTGGCGACCAGGTAGACCAGGCCGGCGCCCGCCGCGGCGGCGATGACGGCGACCAGGCCCGAAACGGTGGCGGAGGTGACCACGATCAGGCCGAGCGTGCAGGCGACGGCGACCGCCGCGGTGACGATCGCGCCCGCCACACCCCGCACCGAGCGCCCGAGGACCGCGCTCAGGTAGGTGACGCCGCCGAACACGTGGCAGCCGTGGAAGCCGGTCAGGATGAAGAAGGTGGCCCCGAAGTTGTTCCTGGCGATCGACTGCCCCTCGTGGAAGATGAGCTTCGTCCACTCGAAGGCCTGGAGCCCTAGGAAGGTCATCCCGCCCATGACGGTGAGCATGAGGAACCGGCGCAGCCCGCGCTGGTCCCCCTGGCGGATGGCGGCCAGGGCCTCGACCATGGTGACGCTGGAGCAGATGAGGAGGAACGTCATGAAGGCCGTCAGCTGGACGCCGAGGATGTCCTTCGGCACCGGCCAGGTCGGGTCGCCGTAGCGGAGCGCGCCGTAGCCGGCGAGCAGCCCGCCGAAGCTCATCGCGTCGGCGGCGAGGAAGACCCACATGCCGAGCTTGCCCCAACTCTCCGGGGTGAGGGGGGACTCGGCGGGCTCGATGCCGAGGCCGTGCTCGGCAACCGCTGCCTGGCTCACGGCGTCTCTCCTTGCTGCCCCGGGACCGTGGCCGGACGGCGCACGAGCCGCGCGGCCCTGGCGAGGTCGATGATGGCGGCCCGGCGACGGCCGGGCGCGCGCCGATGCATGTAGAAGAGGATGCCGGCCGCCGTGAGGACGATGGTGTATGGCGCCGCCATGAGGAAGAGGATGCTCCAGCTGATGGCGCGGCTGGTCGGGTCGTTCGGGCCGAACGAGGCGGCGCACATGGCGCACGATTGCGCGAGCGCCCGGGAGGCGCTGCCGAAGAGCACGAGGGCGGTGGCGGCGAGGTTCCGTCGAACGCGTGTCATGATCGGTAGAGATACACCAGCGGGAAGAGGACGAGCCAGAGCGCGCACACGAAATACCAGTAGATGGCACACATCTCCAGGGCCGCATGGCGGGCGGCGCGGAAGACGCCGCGCGCGGCGAGGACGGCCGTGACCACGAGCCAGAGGACCGCGACCAGCACGTGCACGCCGTGGCAGCCGATCAGGGTGTAGAAGGCGGCGCCGTACATGCTGCTCCCGAGCGTGAGCCCGTGGCGCACGAGACGCAGCCACTCGAGGCCCTGCACGGCGAGGAAGGTCGTGCCGAGGAGCGCGGTCAGCGCGAGCGCGCGGACGAGCGTCCGCCGGTCGTCGCGGCGGACGGCGCCGAGCGCCCGGGTCATGGGGACCGCGCTCGCGAAGAGGACGAGCGTGTTCAGGAACGTCATGCCGAGCGGCAGCCGGGGCAGGTCGGCCGGCGGCCACGGGCGCGAGAGACGGAATACGAGGTACATGCCGATCAGCCCCGCGAACAGCATCGACTCGCCCGCGATGACGACGATCATGGCGATGCGCGTGTTGCTGACCGGCGGCGCCGCGGTCGTGGCAGCTGGCGGCGCGATCCGTCGCGGCATGGCGAGGGTCCCGGCGTCCATCGTCACGAGGCGAGCTTGTCGAGCGCCATCACGCCGAGCAGGACGGGCAGGTAGACGAGCGACGCGAAGAGGAGGCGGCGGGCATCGGCGGCGGAGCCGCTGCGCGCGAGCCCGATCGCGCTCCACAGGAAGCCAAGCCCGAGCAGGAGCGCGACCAGGAAGTACACCGGGCCGGCGAGCCCGACCAGCGTCGGCAGGAGGGCCACCGGGAGGAGCGCCAGGCAGTTGGTCACCACCTGCACGCCGGTGCTGGCGCCGTCGCGGTCGACGACCGGGAGCACGCGGATGCCGGCGCGCGCGTAGTCGTCGCGGTACATGCGGCCGATCGCGAGCGAGTGGGGGATCTGCCAGAGGAACATGATCGCGAACAGGATCCACGGCTCGGCGCCGAGCGTCCCGCGCGCGGCGGCCCAGCCCGCGACCGGGGGCAGCGCGCCCGGCACGGCGCCCACGAGCGAGCAGAGCGAGGTGACCGGCTTGAGCGGCGTGTAGAGGAGGAGATAGGTGGCGGCGATGCCGGCGGTGACGAGCGTCGCGGCGGCGTTCGTGGTGCCGGCCAGGACGAGGAGCCCGGCCGTGAGGAGGACGAGACCCACGCCGAGCGCCTCCGCGGCGTGCAGGCGGCCCTCGGGGAGCGGGCGATGGCGCGTGCGCTCCATGCGCGCGTCGAGGTCGCGCTCCAGGTACTGGTTGAGCGCGAGCGTGCCGGCCGCGGCGAGCGCCGTGCCCGCGAGCGTGTGGAGGAGCGGCACGAGGCGCGGGGTTCCCGCCGAACCCAGGTAGTAGCCGGCGGCCGTCGTCACCAGCACCATGGCGACCACCCGCGGCTTGGTGAGCGTTAGATAGTCGGCGAGCCGGCGGCGCACGATCACGCCCGGCCAGAGGGCGACCGCGGGGGTCATGCGAGCGCCTGCCTCCGCACCCGCAGCGGCGCGGCCTCCGTCCGACCCGGCGCGGCCACACGCCCGGCGCGCAGCGCGAGCACCAGGCAGGTGGCGAGGAGCGCCGCGCCCACGACGAGGTGCGTGGTGGTGGGGAGGATGGCGCGCCCGGACCAGATGACGAGCGCCCCGAGCGTCAGCTGGACGAGGACGAGGCCCGCGGCGAGGAGCGCCGGACGGCGGAGCCACGGCCCGGCCGCCTGGTCCCGGAAGACGGCGCCGGCCGTCACCGCGACCGCGCCCGCGACCACGAGGGCGCCCACGCGGTGGGCGAAGTGGACCGTGATGTAGGGCGTCGCGAGCGGCGGCACGAGGCGCCCGAAGGCGAGCGGGAAGTCGGGGATGGCGAGCCCGGCGCCCATGTGACGCATGAGCGCGCCCAGGACGAGCTGCGCGAAGACGAGGCCCGTGGTGAGGGCGGCCAGGCGCGTGAGCCGGGGTGACACGTCCCGCGGCCGCGCGGCTGTCCACCCAGCGCCGGTGACGAGCGCGAGCGTCACGGTCAGGCAGAAGAAGGCCTGCGCGAGGCAGGCGTGCGTCACCGACACCGCGAGCGGCAGCTTGTAGAGCACGGTGACGCCGCCCAGCACGCCCTGGAGGACGACGGCGAGGAGGGCGAGGAGGCCGAGCGCCCGCACGGCGGGCCGCGGCTCACCCGCCACCGTCCACAGCGCGAGGACGACCGTCAGGCACCCGACCAGCGCGGCGGCGAGCCGGTGGCCGTGCTCGAAGAGGACGCCGCCCCGCATGGGCGGCAGCACCATGCCGAAGGAGAGCGGCCAGTCCGGCACCGCGAGTCCCGAGCCCGTCGAGGTGACGAGCCCGCCCACGAAGAGCAGCGCGAAGGTCGCCCCCGCCGTCAGCACGGCGAAGCGGTGGAGGCCCGTCGTGCGGCGCTCCGCCATCCGCTCAGTGGGCTGCGGCGGCGGCCGTCTGCGGCTCGAGCCGGCGGGCCTGCGGGAGGTAGTCCTCGGCGACCAGCGGCGAGCTGTATTCGTAGGGGCCGCGGTACACGGTGGGGAGGGGGCCCGGGAAGTTGCCGTGCGGCGGCGGCGACGGGGCCTCCCACTCGAGCGTGTTCGCGTGCCACGGGTTCTTCTCCGCCCGCTTGCCCGCGAACATGCTCCAGAAGAAGTTGACGATGAGGATCAGCTGGCCCGCGCCGAGGATGAGCGCGCCGTAGGTGATGAACGTGTTCATCGGCTGGAACGGCTTCAGGAAGTCGTACTGCGTCGGGTCGTAGATGCGGCGCATGTGGCCGCCGACGCCGAGGATGTGCATCGGGAGGAAGGTCCAGTTGAAGCCGATGAAGGTGAACGCGAAATGGATCTTGCCGAGCGTCTCGTTCATCATGCGGCCGAACATCTTCGGGAACCAGTAGTAGATCGCGGCGAAGGCACCGAAGATGCTGCCCCCGAAGACGACGTAATGGATGTGGGCCACGATGAAGTAGGTGTCGTGGATGTAGATGTCGACCGGCGTGGACGCCATGAAGACGCCGGACAGCCCGCCGATCACGAACATCGACACGAAGGCGATCGCGTTCAGCATGGGCGTGGTCAAAAGGATGTTCCCGCCCCAGAGCGTGCCGAGCCAGTTGAACGTCTTGATGGCCGAGGGCACGGCGATCACCATCGTCGAGAGCATGAAGCTGGTGCCGAGGGCGGGGCTCATGCCGCTCTGGAACATGTGGTGTCCCCACACGATCCAGGAGAGGCCCGCGATGCCGATCATCGAGAACGCCATGGCGTGGTAGCCGAAGATCGGCTTGCGCGCGAAGACCGAGAGCACGTCGGACGCGACGCCCATGGCGGGCACGATCAGGATGTAGACCTCGGGGTGGCCGAAGAACCAGAAGAGGTGCTGCCAGAGGAGGGGCTCGCCGCCCCCGCTGGGCGCGAAAAAGTGGGTCCCGGCCATGCGATCGAAGAGGAGCATGCCGAGCGCCGAGGTGAGCACCGGCAGCGAGAGGAGGAGGAGGATCGCGGTGATGAAGAGCGACCAGATGACGAGCGGCAGGCGGAACCAGGTCATGCCGGGCGCGCGCATATTGATGATGGTGGTGATGTAGTTGATCGAGCCCATGAGCGAGGAGATGCCGAGCACGATCAGGCTGATGCACCAGAGGTGCTGCCCCCAGGTGACGCCGGTGTAGACCGGCACCGCGGAGAGCGGCGCGTACGAGGTCCAGCCCGCGGCCGCCGGCCCGCCCTCGACGAAGAAGCTCGCGAACATGAGGACGGCCGAGGTGAGGCCCACCCAGAAGGAGAGCATGTTGAGCACCGGGAAGGCCATGTCGCGCGCGCCGATCATGAGCGGGATCAGGAAGTTGCCGAAGCACCCGACCAGGATCGGCATGACCGCGAAGAAGATCATGATGGTCGCGTGCATGGTGAAGAAGGCGTTGTAGCCGGCCGGCGTGATGTTGCCGCCGGGGAGGAGCGGGTTGTCCATCGACACCCACCCGAAGCCGGGCACCGGGCCGCCGGTCGGGCCGTTCGCCGGCCAGGCGAGCTCCCAGCGGACGAGGAGGGCGAGGATGCCGCCCATCATGAGGCCGAGGAGCCCGAGGGTCAGGAACTGCTTGCCGATCATCTTGTGGTCGGTGGAGAAGATGTACTGGCGGATGAAGCCGACCTCGTGGGGGACGGCGGCGTGGCGCGCTTCGACGTGGGTGATCGCTTCGCTCATGACGTGTCGTTCCTCAGTTGCCCAGCGCGGGCGCCGTGAGCAGCGGGCCCACCTTGTTCTCACGCGCCCAGGCCTCGTACTCCTCGGGCGTCTGCACGTAGAGCCAGCCCCGCATCCCGGAGTGGCCGAAGCCGCAGAGCTCGGCGCAGGGGATCTCGTACTTGCCCGTCCGGATGATCTTGAACCAGGTGGGGATCGAGTGCCCGGGCACCGCGTCCTGCTTGAAGCGGGCGCTCGGGATGAAGAAGCTGTGGATCACGTCGCGCGACTTGAGCAGCACCCGGATCGTCTTGTTGACGGGGACGTGGACGTCGTTGTCCATGACGACGTCGTCGTCGGTGTCGAACTTGCCGTCCGGGCCCGGGTAGGCGACCTCCCAGTTGAACTGCTTGGCGGTCACCTGGATCACCATGTCCGAGGGCGGGATGCGCTGCTTGATGTCGGCCCAGGTCTTGCGGCTGACGAAGGCGAGGATCACGAGCAGGATGGCGGGCGCGATGGTCCACGCGATCTCGAGCGAGGTGTTGCCGTGCGTGTAGGTGGCCCGGCGTCCGTCCCGGTGGCGGTAGAGGACGATGAAGACGAGGAGCGCGATCTGCACCACGAAGAAGGTCGCCCCCGTCACGTAGTAGATGACGTAGAAGAGCCGGTCGATGTCCGGCCCGTACGTCGACACGTTCTCCGGTAACCACCTGAGCATCGGGGCCTGCCTTTGGCGAGGGGTCGTCGGCGGCTGAATCCCGCGACTGATTTTGCGGCTCTTAGCGCGAAGGGCCCGATCGACGCAAGCGGCCCTCCCGTGCGGACCTTCGGTTTGACACACACGCCCGCGCGCTGTACCGAACGAACGTGGGCGCGCTCCACCAGTTTCTCGACATCCTCTTCAAGCCCGACAACATCCCGATCGCGGGGATGCTCGTCCTGGTGCTCTTCTTCACCTGGGTCGGGTTGCGCCAGGCGCTGCGCAACGACCGCCTGATCGAGCAGGGCCGCGCCGACGAGATCCTGAGGGAGATGCAGGAGTAGCGCGTGCCCTTCACCATCGTCGCAGAGAACTGCACCGGCTGCACCGCGTGCGAGAAGCGCTGCCCCACCCGCGCCATCTCGGGCGAGCTCAAGAAGGCCTTTCTGATCGAGCCCGGGCTCTGCATCGACTGCGGCGCATGCGGGGTCATCTGCCCCGACGAGGCCATCCTCGACACCTGGGGCAACGTGACCAAGGTGCTCAAGCGCCAGGAGCGGCCGATCGCGGTCGTCCATCCCGACAACTGCAACGGCTGCGGGGTGTGCATCGACGTCTGCCCCTTCGACTGCATCTACCCCTCGGACGAGAACCGGGCGCAGTACCTGGGTAAGGTCGAGGTCAACGAGAAGACCTGCGTCGGTTGCAAGCTGTGCGAGGAAGTGTGCGGCTGGGAGGGCATCTACATCATGCCCGGCAGGGAGAAGGGCGCCTTCCTCGAGTCGCTCGGCTACGAGGCGGACGAAGCCGCCACCTGAGCGTGGGCGACGAGCGCATGCTCGACGCGGCGGCGAAGGACCACTGGGCGCAGAACGGGTGGCTCCGGCTGCACGGCTTCCTCGGCGCGAACGAGGTGCGGGACCTCCGGCGCTGGACCGACGAGATCGCCGCCTGGCCGGAGGTGCCCGGCCGGTGGATGCGTTACTACGAGCGGCGCGAGGGCGATCCCGGCGCACGGATGCTCGCGCGCATCGAGAACTTCGTCCCCTACCACGAGGGTCTGGCCGCGCTGGTCACCAGTCCACGGCTCGTGGGACTCCTCGCCCGGCTGTGCGGTGAGCCCGTCGTCCTCTTCAAGGACAAGATCAACTTCAAGCTGCCGGGCGGCGCCGGCTTCGCGCCGCACCAGGACGCGCCCGCCTACGTCGACTTCGGCGTGGAGCACCACCTGACGGTCATGATCCCGGTCGACCCCTTCACGCGCGAGAACGGCTGCCTCGAGATGGCGCGCGGGGCGTGCGCGCGCGTCTTTCTGCCCCAGAACCCCGACGGCACCGTGCGCGCCGAGACCATGGCAGGGCTCACCCTCGAGGCGCTCCTCGCCGAGCCGAGCGACCTGATCGTCTTCGACGCCTGGGTGCCGCACCAGTCGGGGCCGAACCGCAGCGCGGGCCCGCGCCGCTCCTACTACCTGACCTTCAACCCCGCCTCCGCGGGCGATCGGCGCGGGGCGTACTACGCGCGCAAGCGCGAGTGCTTCCCGCCCGAGTACGAGCGCCAGCCCGGCGTCGACTACGCGGCGCGCGGCCGGCAGTTCAACCTGGGGAACCCGTTCGACTAGGAGGCCGGACGGACTCCTAGACGGGTTGACTCGGCCCCCCGCGCGGCGTGCTACAAGGTGGCG
>VBKJ01000101.1 GCA_005879795.1 Deltaproteobacteria bacterium | reverse complement strand
GCTCATCAGCAACAGGGCGTCGGCAGCGTCATGCGCTTGGTCCCCCTGACTCAGCACCCTCGCCGAAACGCGCTTGCGAGAGTTCCCTCTTTCGACTAGCAGGCGTTGGAGTATGCGGAGGCACCTCGCCACGCTGCTAGTCTTCGTCCTGCTTTGCGCTCCACTCGCAGCTCGCTCCGCTCGCCTGCTGCCCGCGCAGCCGTTCTCTGGACGCGCCCACTTCGCCTCGCACGCGGAATACGAGTCCCCGATTGTCTGCCGGCGGGCAGGCTCGTTGTCGATCGTTGCCGCCGTCTTCGCCAGCGCGCGTCTCTTGACGACTGCTTGCTCGGCGGTCTTCCCACATACTGACGCCTCGACGTCGATCGCCGGCCGAGCGCCGAGGTACGGTCCCCGCGCGCTCCTGTTCGCTCGGCTCCATCGGAAACACCCGGCGCCGGAGCGCAACGATTCGGCCGATCCGCCCGTCGCTCTCTAGACGGTCTCTCCCTACCACGAGGTTCGGGCACACCCTCGGAATTGGCGCACCGAGCGCCAAGGAGACACGCTATGGAGAGTGAAGGAGATGCTTCCGCTCCGCATGACGTCCCTCGTCCTTCGGGCTGGAAGCTCGCGCCGCCCGCCTTACGCGCCGAGGAGTTCATCGGAGCGGGTCATCCAGCACTCCCAGCGCGACCTTGGCCGCGATGCGCCGCAAGTGGCGTTCGATCGACGAGCAGAGCTACCTGGAGAGATCCTCGGCGTCTGCGACGCAGATCTCGCGCGGTCATCCTGGTATAAGATGGTGTACGATTTCCGGCGGACCTTCGTCAGCGACCTCTTGGCGGCCGGGGTGGACCTCGTGACGGTGCAGGAGCTCGCGGGCCATGCCCACGTGACAACCACCGCCCGCTACGATCGGCGCGGGAAGGCACGCAAGCAGCGGGCGGCCGAGCGGCTCCGTGTGCCGTACGCCCAGCCGCTTCGCGATCGCGTGCCAGTCCTGCGGGCGCATCCTCATGGGACATCCCCCCTTGACACCGCTTGGCCGATTGAGCGACACTTTATTCGATTGACGAAGGTTACGGCCTCCGAGACAAGCTCGAGGGGTCCGCGCCGCTGCACCGCCAGGGTCTCGTTCTGGCGACTGGCGCGTCGCAGCGGTGAGATCCGCCACTGAGGGAGGACTGATCGATGTCGTACATCCGGGTCGTAACCATCTCGGCTCTCGTGCTCCTGGCCGCGGGCGTCTCGCCCGCTCGAGCGCAGTGCCCCTGCACACACACCACCACGAAGATCAAGGGATCCCTGACGGCCACCCCCGGTCGCTTCAACTACAATGCGCAGCTCGGGCTTCCCGGGGCCAACTCCGCCTGCAACACGCATTTCCCGGGCACGCACGCGTGCACGTACGCGGAGTTGCAGAGCGCGCCGACGGGTGACCGCTGCCAGCTGAAAGACACGGCCGGCAATACGGTCACATCCTTCTGGGCGATCAATTCGGCGCAGCCGCCCCTCCAGCAGTGCAACGACGACGCTGTCGGCGGCTCTGGGCTCAATTGGGAATACGGGACGGCGCACACTGCCTCCCGCGGTCAGAAGGTGGCGCTCACTAACTCCACCGGCGCCCTCGGGTCGCTCCAGTCGAGCCTGCAGTGCAATCTCTCCGGCAACAGCTGGGTCGCCTGCTGTCAGTAGGCTGCTGTCAGTGAAGAACGTGGCGTCGCCGGCACGCGCGTGCCGGCGACGCCGAATCTCGAGACCCACCGCCGCCCTCCTCTCCTGTTGCCTCGCGATTCCTGGCTGTGCGTTGCCGACTTCCGCGAGGGCCACGGCGTCCTGCTCCACTCCCGGTGCTGGCTGGTGTGTGGCGCGTCGCATCGCCGGGAGCGTCCGGAGCGGTGAGCTCGGGTTCCGCTTCGGCGAGCCACTCGACGTCGACGGCGATGGTCACGCGGACATCGCCGCCGGCGCTCGTTTCAAGCTCTGGCACGGCACGCAGCAGAACGGCAGCGCCACGGTGTGGTCGGGTGCGAGCGGCGCTCCCATCCGCGAGTGGGATGGCGAATGGAACGACGGCCTCTTCGGGCACTGGGTGATGCCGGTGCCGGACCTCTCGGGCGACGGGCTCGCCGACGTCGTCATCGCGGCGCCCCACGCGCAGGTCGATGGGATCGCGCGCGGCATCCTCGTGGCGCGCTCGCCGAAGACGGGCGAGGAGCTTTGGCAGCACGCGGAGACCGCGGGCGAGAACCTCGGCTGGGATCTCGCGCTGGCGGGAGACCAGAACGGCGACGGCCGGGTCGATCTCTTCGTCGGTGCGCCCGCCGAGCTCAGCGGCCGCGTCTATCTCGTGAGCGGCAAGGACGGCAGCGTGCTCCGGACCTACGCGCCGGCGACGCACGGAGGCACGTTCGGCTGGTACGTCGATCGGCTCGACGACCTCGACGGCGACGGGCACCCCGACCTCGTCGTCGGCGGACTCTCGGCCACGAACGCCGACGGGGCGCGGGTCGGTGCAGCGTGGGTGCTGTCGTCGGCGAGCGGCAACGAGCTCTACCGCTGGCAGGGGACCGATCCGCGCGGCGGTTTCGGCGGCGTGGTGGCGGCGCTCGGCGATCTCGACGGCGACGGCAAAGGCGAGATCGCCGTCGCCGCGCCGGGAACGGAGGATCAGACGCGAACGCTCACGGGAGAGCTGCGCGTCTATTCCGGTCGTACCGGGACGGAGCTGCGCCGCTGGCAGGGCACGCAGGCGGGTGAGCTCTACGGCCGCATGGTCGCCCCGACCGGCGATCTCGACGGTGACGGCGTCGGCGACGTCGCCATCGGCGCACCGTGGCATCGGCGCGAAGGCGGCGATCGGGTCGGTCGGGTCGAATTTCGCTCGGGGAAGACCGGCAAGGTTCTCGGCGAGCTCTTCGGCGACGGGCCCGACTGCTGGTTCGGGTGGCACATCCGCCGCGCCCCGGATCCCGACGGTCAAGGCCGCCCGGCGTTGCTGATCGGCTCCCTTCGCTGCCCGGTCGACGGCAAGCCGGGCGTCGGCGTGATCGACCTCTACGTGCTGCGCCCCGCGGGCGCGGGCGATCAGGGGACCATCACGCGCGGCACGCGCCGCAGCGACATCAAGTAGACGCGCAGCGGGCCACGGTCCTCGAGCGAGAGCGCCTGGAACGCCGCGCGCGCGGCGGCACCCTCGCCGTCGTGGCCGGCGATCGCATAGTCGAAGCTCGGCGCGCGGCCGTCGTGCAAGTAGGGCGCCGAATCGGCCACGCCCCACAGTCGCGGCGTGAGATAGTCGCGGAGCGGGACCCCGCGCTGCGCGTGCTGCGCGGCATTGGCCTGTCCCATGTCGTGGCGCTTGAGATCGCTGAAGAGCCACACCGGATAGCCGTGGAGGCTCGCGTCGTAGCGCAGCCCCGGCCGGCGCATCTGCCGCGCGAGGTCGATCGGCGGGAGCCCCTCGACGGTGAGGATCGGGCTTTCGAGAACCATCATGGGCTGGTGGCAGCCCGCGCAGCCGAGCTCGTGGAACTCGCGGCGGCCGCGCTGGAACAGGTACGCGAAGCTCGTCGTCGTCGGAGGCAGGAGCGCCTGCGCGGGCGCGGTCATCTGCCGGTCCTGGATCAACGGCTCGACGATGGGGAGCTCGAGCAGCGCCAGGTGCGCGGTCAACGCGGCGAAGGGTCCGCGACCGAGCTCGCCCCGCACGCCGTCCCCGTCGGGGTCCGCCGGATCGCTCCCGGCGCCGACGACGTCGCGCGAGGCCTTCGCGAGCAGGACGTCGCTCTGGATGCCCATGTGGATCTGCAGCGCCTCGGCGGCGAAGTCGGTGAAGGTGGCGAGCGTGCCCTTCCAGCCGAACGGCTTCACCACGAGATCGTCGTCGACGCCGCGGATGCCCGACGCGTCGACTTCGCCCTTGGCCGAGACCCGTAGGACGCCGAAGTCGACGCCCTTGCTCGTGAGCCGTGTCTCGCGCGCGGCGCCGGCGTGCACGGCGTCACGCACGAGGTCGGCCCGCTCGCGCTGCAGATCGCGGCTCATCTCCTGCGCCAGCGCCTGGACGACGCCGAGCCCGACCAACGCCGGTGGGTTCCGCTCGTCGCCGCTCGCCGTGCGCTCGCCGTCGCCGTCGAGGAACACGCCGTCGGTCTCCGCGCCGGCGCCGTTCCGACCGCCGATCCAGTGGCACGACGGGCAGGAGATGGTCTCCGGGCCGCCGAAGAGACCGCCGTGCACGCGACGGAACGGTCCCGCCGGCGCCTTGGCCGCATCGCCGCCGCCGAGGCCGTCGGCGAAGTCGTACTCGTGCTCGAACAGGAGCTGACCCAGGTCCGCCAGCTCGTCGAGGCAGACGCGCCCCGCGGCCACGCGCCGCGCGTCGAGCTCCGCGTGCATCGCGCGCAGGAAGTATCCCGGCGCCGCCGCCTCCCGCAGGCGGAGCTCGTGCCGGCGGGCGGCCACGCGTTCCGCGTCGCGCGCCGCTTCGAGGCTGACCGGCGCGGGTCGCCCGCGCGGTGGGCAATCGGCGCGCCAGCTCGCCGTCTGCTCCGTCGTCGAGCCGCCGCACGCGGCGATCGCGAGAAGAAGCGCCAGCCGGAGCGCCGCGCGGGTCGCGGGTCGGGGCGTCATGGGACGAAGAGCTTCGGCTCGCGGGAGAGCGAGGTCAGGAAGACGCGCACGCTCGCCCGCCCCTGGTCGTCGAGCGCCAGGTAGGCGTCTCGCGCCGCGGTCGCCTCGCCGCCGTGGAGCACGATCGCCTCGTGCACGGTCGGGGCGCGCCCGTCGTGCAGGTACGGCGCCGTGTCGGCGAGACCCCAGAGCGGCCGGGTGAGGAACACGCGCGCGGGAATCGTCCCCTGCGCCGACGGGGTCGCCAGCGCCTCCCCCATGTCGTGGCGCTTCAAGTCGCTGAAGAGATGCACCAGGTAGGGCGTCTTCGGGCCGGCATACTTGGGCTCGATCTTCGGACCGTCGCCGTCCTTCGCGACGTCGATGACGAACGCGGGACGATTCGGGTCCGGGTCCTGCCGCGCGTCGAGCTTCGTCTCCTCGAGCTCGAGGGTCGGCACGTGACACCCGGCGCAGCCGATCTCGTCGAAGCGGATTCGCCCGGCGGCCCACGCGTCGAGCAGGCCGGGATCGCGTGGCGGGCGCATCGTCGGCACCTCGAGCTGCGCGAGATACCCCACGACGGTCGTCAGCATGCTCGGCTGGATCTCGAGCGAGACGCCGTCCTCGTCGACGTCGTACCACGGACCTCTTCCGTACGGGCCCGCGTCGAGCGTCCCATCGCGCACCGCGAGCTGAATGCGGTTCGAGAGGAGGCCCTGATGGATGTGGAGCGACTCCTCCGCGATGTCGCGGAGCGTGGCCTGATGGCCCTTCCATCCGAACGGACGAACCGTCAGATCGGGATCGATCCCTTCGACCGCACCGGTGTCGAGCGTTCCGTCGGGCTCGGCCGTGATCCGGCCGAACGAGACGCCCTTCGTGGTCAACGCCTGCTCGACGGGACGCTTTTCGGCCTTGGCTCGGGAGCGGGCGGCGTCCGTCTCGGCGCGCAGCTCGGCGCTCATCTCCCGCGCCAGACAGGCGATCGGCCCGAGCCCGAGCACCTGCGGGGGATTGCGTTGATCGGCGGCGCGCGTCCGCTCGCCGTCGCCGCGCATGAACGCGTTCTGCGTCTGCGTCCCGGCGCCGTCGGGTCCGCCCTTCGAGTGGCAGCTGAAGCATGCGAATGCGTCGGGCCCTCCGGCCGCGCCCAGGTGCACACGGCGCAAGCGAGGCGTGTAGCCGATCGCGCTCCGGTCCGTGCCGCCGCTGCCCCAACCGTTCTCCGGGCGGAATGGGTATCCGAACAGCTCGTCGCCGACGATGAAGAGCGTGTCGATGCCGATCACGTGACGATCGAGCGCGGCGTCCGAGAGCGTGGCGTGCTCGACCAGCTCTCCCGGGTCGCTCGCGTCGAGCATCCGGTCGAAGTCCTCGCGACGGCGCAGATCGATGGCTTTGGTGAGCTGCTCCAAGAGGACCGTGTCGTCGGGAATCGCCGTGTCGGTGGTCGCGAATGCGCTTTCCCGGGGAGCCTCCCCGCCCTTCGCGTGGAGCGCGGGCGCCCGGATCGCCAGCGTCGCGAGCGTCACCGCCACGCCGCCGGCTGCGACGCCGAGCATCCAGGTCCGTCGCGCGCGCGGTCGATCGTCGCCGACGTTCCGCACGGAGAACACCCTAACAGAAACCTCTCCGGAAGCACCATGCCGCCGGGACATCTGCTGCGAGCGGTGGCGTATTCCGTGGTAGAGGTGACGCGTCACGCCGGAACACCTGGACGTCCTGGTCGTCGGCGCCGGCATCTCGGGCATCTGTGCCGGCTACCACCTGCAGCAGCGCCTGCAGGCGCTCGGGTACGTGGAGTGACAGCATGCGACCCGGCGGGAAGGGACGGCGACCGACGAGATCCCGCCGCGCAGGTGGAGCTCGCTCTCCAATGGCGCCACCGCCCGCGGCGCCTCAGGGGCTCCGAACCAGCCGGTCGAGCAGCACGTTCTCCAACTCGCGGCGGCCATCGAAGAGGGCCAGCACGAACACGGCGTCGCCGCCGTCCGGTAGATCAGGCGGTACGGCCGCACCACGAGCTTGCTGACGAAGTTCGTCGCCGCCGGCGCGACCAGGCCGAAGATGGTGATCGAAAAGATCGCTGAGTTTCTCGAGCGCGGCCCGCGGTGAAAACTGCTACCGAAGTTGCTACCGTGCCCGGGCCGTCGGCGTCGTGTACGAATCGGGCCGCCCACGCGCGCGTCGGGACACGTCGGCTGACCTTCGCCAGTCAACCGAGGGTCCACCTGCCGCTCGTCTCCACCGGTTGCCCTTTCGCTACGCATGCGCTTGTCCTTTGGGCAGCCGCGCGGCCCGGGGAAGCGAGGAGGCGACGTGATGTCGAGCCGAGACGGCTGGTCGATCTCTTGCATCAGCCCCACGGCATGCACAGCGCGAGTGAAGCGCGCGGTGCACGGTTGCCCTCGCCCTGCTGCCCGCGCGGTTCTGGCGGTCTCGACCGCGGCCGCCCGGTTGCACTTCGCGCCGGAATGACGCCGATCCGCGGTCGGCCCTCGAAGGGGCGGCCGTCTCCCGGGAGGTTCGAGTGAAAGGAGATCGATCGGCGGACGTCGAGCGGATCATTGCTCATTGTAGGGTGATCCTGTCGGTGGCGGCGTTCGTGACGGTGTACATCGACCCGACGCGTCCGACGCTGACGCGCTGGATGCCGCTCACCGGGGGACCCTTCACGCTGGACCCGTGGGCGCTCGCCGTCATGATCGCGCACCTCGTCTACAGCGCTACCACTGGCCTGGTGCTCCGCAGCCGGCTGGTGAGCGCGACGCGAGTCGCCACCGTGTCGACGTGGATCGACGTGCTCTTCGGTGGGGCGATCGCCCTGGTGACCGAAGGTGCGAACAGCCCCTTCTACGTGTTCTTCGCGTTCGCGGTGCTGGCCGCCGGGTTCCGAGCCGGCCTGCGGCTCACCCTGAGGGTGACGGCCGTGAGCGTGGCTCTGTACCTGAGCCTGATCCTCGTCACGCACCCCGAGGGAATGACCTTCTACATCATGCGCCCGGCGTACCTCGCGATCACCGGGTACCTGGTCGGATATCTCGGCGAGCAGCGGCTGATCGTCGAAGCGCGGCTGCGCCAGCTCGAGACGGCGAGCCAACGGGAGCGTATCGCGCGATCGCTGCACGACGAGTACGTGCAGGCCCTCGCCGGCGTCAACGTGCGACTCGCGACCTGTCGCGAGCTGCTGCGACGGGGATCCGGCGACCAGGCCCTTGCCGAGCTGACGGAGCTCCAGGCGGGCGTCAACCGGGAGCACGACGACCTTCGCACGTACATCCGATCCCTGCTCGACCTTGAGACGGCGCCGAAGCCCCGCGCCTTCGATTATCGGACCCGCTTCTCGGTTCGGGCGCGCTTCAACGGGTCGCTGCTGCTGGTCGAGCACGCGCTTCACGTCATGTTGGAGGGGGCCCGCAACGTCGCGCTCCATGCGGGCGCGAATTCCGCCGCGATCAGCGTCGACGCGAGCATCGGGAAGGTCTTCATCACGATCGACGACGACGGAGTCGGATTTCCGGCTGGGGCGGTCCCGCCGTGGTCGATCGCCTCGCGCGCGGCCGAGCTCGGGGGCGAAGTCCGGGTCGGCGGGGCCGATCGGTCGGGCGGGCACGTCGAGATCGAGCTCCGGGAGGCGTGAGATGGTGGCTTCGCTCCGGATCATCATCGCGGACGACCACATGCTGTTTCGGCAGGGTCTCAAGTCGATGCTGACGAACCTTCACCCCGAGGTGTCGGTCGTTGCCGAGGTCGACCGCGTGTCGGACGTCGTGCCGGCGCTCGCGAGGTCCCCGTGCGACGTCCTCCTGCTCGACCTCCAGATGGATCGGAATGCGCTCGCGGACGTCGGGAGCTTTGCCCGTCGCGTCCGAGTCGTGGTGCTCACTGCCAGCCAGGACTCGGGAGAGACGTTGGCGGCGATCCGTGCTGGAGCGCGCGCCGTCGTCTTCAAGCGATTTGCCGTCGAGACGTTGATGGAGGCCCTTCGGACCGTCAAGGAGGGGCACGTCTGGCTGCCGCCCGCCCTGCAAAGCGAAATCACCGCCCAGATGTCCGAGCCGGACACCCAGGCGCTCACCTCGCGCGAGCGTGAGATCGTACGGCTGGTCGCTCTCGGCTTCCACAATACGGAGATTGCGCAGCGGCTGTCGATCAGCGAGGTCACGGTGAAGACGCACCTCAACAACGTCTTCCACAAGCTGGATGCCCGGGATCGGGTCGGGCTGACGCTGTACGCGATCCGACTGGGCCTGATCGGGGTCAACGAGAAGGCCCGATAGCGCGGCCGCCTTGCGGCGTCGCCCCGTTCACACACGCCGCTGCCCAATTAACGCGCAGCTTCGCGCTTACGCGTTGGGCGTCACCTTGATCAGACACCGTGGCGCACCCGCCCCTCTCCGGGACTCGCTCCACCCGCGGGCGGAAACCATCTCCACCCCGGGTTGGATGGCATCGCCGTTGCTGACTTCGCGCTGAGCCCGGCATGTCGTCCGTGCTCCGACAACCGATGCCCAGAGGAGGACGATGAAACGGATCGACGCGATCATCAAGCCGTTCAAGCTCGATGAGGTGAAGGAGGTCCTGGCGAAGGTCGGAATCACCGGCATGACGGTAGAGGAAGTCAAGGGATTCGGGCGGCAGAAGGGCCACACGGAGCTCTATCGCGGTGCCGAGTACGTGGTCGACTTCCTGCCCAAGGTGCAACTCACCGTGCTGGTACCGGATGAACGGGTTCCCGAGACGGTGGATGCGATCGTCAAGGGAGCGCGCACCGGGCGGATCGGGGATGGGAAGATCTTCATCACGGCCGTGGAAGACGTGGTCCGCATCCGCACGGGAGAGCGCGGATCCGCGGCCCTGTAAACGCACAAGGAGAAGGCATGGGCGCGACCTCGGCACAGGGATGGTATCTGTTCATGTTCATCTTGGGCTTCACGCTCGGCCCCGCGGGTCTGTTCGCCCTCGGGTGGCCCGTGGCGCTCGTGGGCTTCGCGCTGCTGGCGGCGGCCTTCGGGGGCTTCCGCAGCATCAAGGAGCCGGCAACGAGCGGGCGTGCCGGCGCGGCGCGGGAGCGAGTGCCGGCGTCCCTCGGGGCGCGCGCGGCGAACAACCTCTAGGAGGAGCAGCATGAAGGGTCTTGGACTCGCGCTGATCGTCGGCGGCTGGATGGTCGCGATCGGCGGGCTGGTGGCGAGCGAGGCAACGATGGTGCGCCTGGCGGCGTCTCTCGCGGGGCTTGCCACGTCGCTCGCCGGGATCGCCGCCCTGAACGGCGCACATCTCGAAAACGCGGTCTGGAAGGCAAGGGGGCGCTGATGCTGAAGGAACGGAAATCGCTCGCCGTCGCGCCGCGGACCGCTGTGGCGCTCGCCGTCCTCGGACTGGTCGCGCTCGCGGCACCCGCAGGCGCCGCCGAGGAGGCCCCTGCGCTTCCGCTCACCAGCGCGGACCTGAAGGGCATCAGCACGCCCAGCGCCGACGACCTCGCCAAGGGCGACCCGGGCGGCACGCTCACCGGGACGGCCGCCGACATCGTCATGACGGACCCGAAGGCTGGGCTCACCCTCGCCGACGTGGTGAATCAGGTCGGACAGAATCGGATCGCGATCAACTTCGTGTGGACGCTGGTCGCGGGCTTCCTGGTGATGTTCATGCAGGCCGGCTTCGCCCTGGTCGAGACGGGGCTCTGCCGGGCGAAGAACGCCAATCACACCATGATGATGAATTTCATGGTGTACGGCTTCGGCCTCTTCGCCTACTGGGTGATGGGCTTCGCCATCCAGCAGGGCGGCTCGGCGGGAATATCGAACCTGGGAGGGATGAACCCGCTCAACAACGAGTTCAAGCTCTCGCTCTTCGGCAAGGACTGGGGGCTGTTCGGGACCAGGGGCTTCTTCCTCTCGGGGGACACCTACGACGTCGCCGTCATGGTGCTGTTCCTCTTCCAGATGGTGTTCATGGACACCGCGACGACGATCGTCACCGGTGCCGCGGCCGAGCGCTGGAAGTTCGCGGCTTTCGCGATCTCGACCTTCTTCCTGGGGGCGATCACGTACCCGCTCTTCGGCAACTGGGCGTGGGGCGGCGGCTGGCTCTCGCAGCTCGGCGTCAACTTCAAGCTGGGGCACGGCTACTGCGACTTCGCCGGGTCGGGCGTGGTGCACTCGGTGGGCGGTCTCACGGCGCTCGCGGTCGCCATGATCGTCGGCCCGCGCATCGGGAAGTACAACCGCGACGGCTCGCCGAACGCGATGCCCGGCCACGACATCACCATGGTGCTGCTCGGCTGCTTCATCCTCGCCTTCGGCTGGTTTGGCTTCAACCCGGGCAGCACGCTCGGCGCCTCGGGCAACGGCAGCCTCCGCATCGGCTCGATCGCGGTCAACACCATGCTGGCGGGCTGCACGGGCTCCTTCGGCGCGCTCCTGTACATGTGGATCCGCTTCGGGAAGCCGGATGCCTCGATGAGCGGCAATGGTCTCCTCGCCGGCCTGGTGGCGATTACGGCGCCGAGCGGCTTCGTCAACACGGTCGGCGCAACGATCATCGGCTTCGCGGCCGGCGTGCTCGTCTGCCTGAGCGTCGAGTTCCTCGAGCGGGTCATGAAGATCGACGATCCGGTCGGCGCGACCTCGGTGCACGGGACGTGCGGGCTCTTCGGTGTCCTCTGCGTCGGCCTCTTCGCCGACGGGACCAGCAACTACGGCGGGAGCTGGAACGGCGTCGACGGCTCGGTCACCGGGCTCTTCTACGGCGATCCCGGCCAGTTCGTGGCCCAGCTGATCGGCGTCTGCACGCTTGTGGGGGTGATCTTCACCCTCTCCTACGTCTTCAACGCCTTGATCGACGTCTTCGTCGGGCAGCGCGTCAGCGCCGACGTCGAACTCGAGGGGCTCGACCTGCCCGAGATGGGCGCGCTCGGCTATCCGGAGTTCCAGCTCGTGACGCCGGGCCTGGGTCGGTCCATCGAGATCGGAGGGTGAGACATGGCCGCATCGATCATCTTCGGAGGGGTCGTCCTGGTCGCCTTCGCGGTGCTCCAGACCTACAAGGCGGGGAAGAGTGTTTTCGATCGGTGAGGCGGCGGCGGCCGTGGCGCCGATCCTGACGCCGCTGGTGCGCGACCTCCCGTCCGCGCTCGAGCGCGCCCAGCGCGCGTTCGAGCGCGGGCATCTACGGGAGGCGATCGATCTCCTCGAGCAGGCGCTGATGCTGGACGCAAACCATGTCGGGGCGCATACGATGCTCGCCGTCGCCTACGCCCGCATCCGCCGCGTCGAGCAGGCCTTCGAGCACCTGGAGGCCGCGCTCGCGCGCGAGCCCGGCGCCTTCGCACCGCGCTGTGCGCTGGGGGAACTCTACCTCCGGCTCGGCATCCCGGAGCAGGCGCGCCCGCAGCTGGCTCGCGCGCTCGAGGTGGCGTCGAGCCCGGCCGAGCGGTCCTACGTGCAGGGTCTGCTCAAGGAGGATCGGGCGCGCGAGCGGCGGCGGGCGCCGCGGCCGAGCTTCCGGGCGCCGTTCTGGCTCCTCGGACGGCGGGAAAGGGACGACGGATGAGGCTCAGGCTCGGTGCGGCGGCGTGCGTGGCGATCGTGCTGGTCGGCATCGCGGGCGCCCCGGTGCTGCCGGTGATGATCGGGGCGTCGGTCGCCTACGCGTGGCTCGTGTTGAGGGTGCTGGCGACGCGCTGAGGTCCCGCGCCTTCGATTGTCGTCGCGGACGACCGTCATCGTCCCGCGACCCGTGTGGCGGCTGGGGCCGTCTTCCCGGTGGGCGGGAGCCGAGCACGCGTTGACTTCGGCGTGGCGCTCTGGGATGGGCGGTGCAGATGCCCGTGCCGCCTGGTCGCTCGGAGCTGCCCCGGCGGGGCCGAACGGTGAGCGTTCGGTCCCTCTGCCGTCAGGACGGCTTCTTCCGATGAGGAAAGAGGCCCCGTGGTCGTGACGGCGCAGACGGTCCACGCCGAGCGCCCGTCACGGGTCGAGCACTGAGCCGGTTGCAGGATGGACACCGCTCACCCGCTCGCCGCCGACGTCCCTGCGCCGAGCGACGCGTACGTACACCGACCACCGGTCGCCGCCCTGTCGCTCGCGGCGCTGGGGGTCGTGTACGGCGACATCGGGACCTCGCCGCTTTACGCCATCAAGGAGTGCTTCGCGCCGCACCGTGGGCTGCCGCCGATGCCCGCCAACGTGCTCGGCATCCTCTCGCTCGTACTGTGGTCGCTCCTGGTCGTGATCGTGCTCAAGTACCTCAGCTTCATCATGCAGGCGCACAATCGCGGCGAGGGCGGGATCCTCGCCCTCATGGCGCTGCTCGGACCGGCGGTCGGGCGCACACCAGCGCTCATCTCGGTCGGGCTCTTCGGCGCGGCGCTCCTCTACGGCGACGGTGTCATCACGCCGGCCATCTCGGTCCTGAGCGCGATGGAGGGGCTCAAGGTCGCCACGCCCCGGCTCGTGGAGTACGTCGTGCCGGCGACGGTCGTGATCCTCGCCGCGCTGTTCCTGGTCCAGCGGCGCGGCACGGCGCGGGTGGGCGCGCTCTTCGGGCCGGTCACGCTGGTGTGGTTCGTCACTATCGCGGCCGTCGGTGTGCCGTGGATCGCGGCACAGCCGGCCGTCCTCGTGGCGGTGAATCCGCTGCACGCCGTGCGCTTCCTCGCGGGCCACGGCTTCGACGGCTTCCTGCTCCTCGGCGCGGTCGTGCTGTGTATCACCGGCGGCGAGGCACTCTACGCCGACATGGGCCACTTCGGCGCGAGGCCCATCCGGCTCGCGTGGTACGGCGTCGTCATGCCCGCGCTGGTCCTCAACTACTTCGGCCAGGGCGCGTTCCTGCTCGACAAGTGCCACGCCGTGCTCGACGGGCCATGCCGGGCCGCGGTGGCGGCTCCCTTCTATGCCCTCGTGCCGGGATGGTTCGTGCTGCCGATGGTCGTGATCGCGGCGGTCGCGACCGTGGTCGCGTCGCAGGCGCTCATCTCGGGGGCCTTCTCGCTCACCCAGCAGGCAGTGCAGCTCGGCTTCGTGCCACGGATGAAAATCGTGCACACGTCGGCCACGACGGAGGGCCAGATCTACATCCCGGTCGTGAACGGTCTCCTCGCGTGCGCCTGCACGGCGCTCGTGGTGGTGGCGCAGAGCTCCTCGAATCTCGCCTCGGCATACGGCATCGCGGTCACTGGTACGATGAGCATCACCTCGGTCCTGTTCTATGCGGTCGCGCGTCGCTGCTGGTGCTGGCCCGTGTGGCGCGCCGCGGGTCTCGTCGGCGTCTTCCTCGTGGTCGACCTCGCGTTCTTCGCCGCCAACCTGGCGAAGATCCTGCACGGCGGCTGGTTCCCGATGCTGGCGGCGGGCGGCGTCTTCGCGGTCATGTCGACGTGGCGGTTCGGCGCGAGCTGGCGGGCGCGCGAGCTCGCGAAGCTGCACATGCCCTTCGACGAGCTGCTCGCGACCCTGAAGCTCGACCCGCCGGGGCGGGTGAAGGGCACCGCCGTCTTCATGACCCAGGACCCGGACGGGACGCCGCCGGCGCTCCTGCACCAGCTGAAACACAACCAGGTGCTCCACGAGCAGGTGGTGATCCTCACCATCCAGACCGCCGACGCGCCGGTCGTGCCGACGAGCGAGCGCGTCGAGATCCGGCAGATCGGGCGCGGCTTCTGGCGCGTCGTCGCGCGCTACGGCTTCATGGAGACGCCGAGGGTGCCCGACGTCATGCGCTGCGCGGCGGCGCAGGGGCTCGAGACGTTCGGCGGGCGCACGAGCTACTTCCTCGGCCGCGAGACCTTCGTGTCGACGGGTCGCTCCGAGCTGCCGGGCTGGCGGCGGGCGCTCTTCCTCTTCCTCGCCCGCAATGCGCGCTCGCCGACCGAGTTCTTCGCGATTCCGCCGAACCAGGTCGTCGAGATCGGCGGCCAGATGGAAGTGTAGGGCGCCCAGCGAACGCGCAGCTGTGCCCATGGCACGAGCACGTGCCGACGACCGGTGCGTCGTGCGGACGATCGTCGCCGGGCGCGGCATCCATCCGCGGTCAGATGCCGACTCCACCCGGGGGTGGACCGGCACGCGCGTTGCTGTTGTCGCCGATCCACATGACCGATCCGCCGAGGATCCTGAGGCGGCTCGACGGGATGGCGATTCCGCGCCCTCTCCGCGGCTTGATGGCCTACGTCGCGGCGAGCCCTCTCCGCCGCCTGGTGAGGAAGGCGCTCTCCCTCAGCCCACGCGGCTTCGTGTCCCAGGACGTGCTCGTACTGTGCGACTTCTCCGCGCAGCTACGCGTGGAATGGCGGACCCGCGACATCCACCCCTGGGATGGGAGCCTGCCTGTTGACCGGCGCTCGGAGCTGTTCCGTGATCAGGCGTTTCACGACACCGATGCGGCGATCGTGAGGCTCTTTCGAATTCTTCCCGATCTCGATGCGATCGAGGTCCGGGTGCTCGAGCCCCGTCCGCCCAACCGGACGATACTCGCCGGCACCGTGGCTCGTCGGGACGCAGACGCCGCGCGCCCGCTCGCATCGCCGGGGATGCGGCTCAGGCTGATGGGCGTTCGCTGCCGGCTCGAAGGCGGTCGTCTGGCGCCGCTCGATTGAGCGGGCAGGCATTGCGGCGCGAGGAGACGGGCGCCGTGCCTCGGCGGTGCCCACTCACCTGGGGTGAGGGCTCACCCAATCCTCGCCACCTCACGCTGGCGGAAACAGCCCACGACGTGGTCATTGACCATGCCGACGGCCTGCATGTGCGCGTAGATGATGGTGGAACCGACGAATCCGAAGCCACGGCGTTTCAAGTCCTTGCTGAAGGCGTCGGACTCGTCCGTCCTCGCTGGAATGTCTTTGAGCTCTCGGGGGCGATTCTGTCGCGGCCGCCCGTCGACGAAACGCCATTGATAAGCGGCGAAGCTCCCGAGCTCGTCCTGCACCCGCAGGAAGGCCCGGGCGTTCTTGACCGCTGATTCAACCTTGAGCCGGTTTCGAACGATGCCCGGGTTTCGTAGGAGCTGCTCCACCTTGCGGGCATTAAAGCGCGCGACCCGCTCGGGATCGAACCCGGCAAAGGCCTGGCGGTAGGCTTCCCGCTTCCTCAGGATCGTGATCCAGCTCAGGCCGGCCTGGGCACCTTCGAGTATCAGGAACTCGAACAGTCGCTGGTCGTCATGAACCGGGACACCCCACTC
>VBKJ01000100.1 GCA_005879795.1 Deltaproteobacteria bacterium | reverse complement strand
CCGAGCAGCGGGTAGAGGAGAAGAAAGAAGTAGCCGGGGTCGACGTAGGGCGTCACCCTGCGATCTCACGGACGGCGCGCCGATCGAGCTTCCCGCGCGCGGTGAGCGGCAGCGCGGGCGTGGCGCGCACGAGCCGCGGGACGGCGTACTCCGGCAGGGACTCCGCGAGGGCCGCTCGCACGTGGTTCGTCAGGGCGCGGCCCGCGGACGAAAGCGTCGGCGTCACGACGACGAGCGCCACGAGGTGATCGGGCTGCCCGTCGCGCTCGATCGGCACGACGGCGGCGTCGGCGACTCCGGGCACCGCGCGGAGGTGGGTCTCGATCTCCTCGATCTCGATCCGGTATCCGCGGAGCTTGATCTGGTGGTCGAGACGCCCGGCGCAGAAGAGCGCGCCGTCGCGCGGGTCGATCCAGCCCAGGTCTCCCGTCCGATACGCCCTGCGGCCGTCGGGCAGGGTGAAGAACGGTCCGTCCGGCGGGTCGGAGGCAGCGTCGTTCAGATAGCCCCCGGCGACCTGCGGACCCGCGATCACGATCTCGCCCCGCGCGCCGTCGGGCGCCCGCCGAGACCGCGCATCCGGGTCGGCGATCCAGATCTCGATCCCGGGTGCGGCGTGTCCGACCGGCAGCGGCCCCTCCGCCGCCGCGAGCGCCGCGCCGATCCGGACCGCGGTGACCGCGACCGTGGTCTCCGTCGGCCCGTACATGTTCCAGACCTCCACCCCGGGAAAGCGGGCGAGGAGCGCGCGTGCGAGGCCCGGCGACAGCGCTTCGCCGCAGAAGAGGAAGCGCCGGAGCGCGGGGAGCATGGGCCGCGCGAAGCGTGCCTCGGCGAGGCAGAAGCGGGCGAACGAGGGCGTGGACACCCACGTGGTGAGGGGCGCGCCGTCGAGCCGGCGGAAGAGCCGTCGAGGATCGGCGATCTCCTCGCGGGTGAGCGCGAACAACGTCCCACCCGTGAGCAAGGCGCCGTACACGTCCATCACGGAAAGGTCGAAGCTGAAGGGCGCCTGGTTCAGGAACGTTTCGCCGCCCGGCACGAACGCGTGCGACGCCAGCAGCCAGCTGGTGAAGTGCGCCAGCGCCGCGTGCGACACGGCGACGCCCTTCGGGACGCCGGTCGAGCCCGAGGTGAAGAGGATGTACGCCGCGGCTTCCGGATCGGGCGGCGGCGGGTCGACCCCACCGATCGTCTCGGGCAAGCGCTCGAGACCGGCGCCGAGCGGGTCGAGCCGGATCGTGGCGATGCCCCGAGCCGCGAGCTCGCGCGCGAGCGGCGGCGGAGGGTCCTCCGCCAGCACCGCATCTTCGGCGCCGACGGCAGCGAGCATGCGCGCGACCCGCCCCGGCGGCAACGACGAGTCGACCGGAACGTACGGCCGGCCGAGCCGGAGCGCGGCGAGAAAGCCCAGCAGGACGGCCGGCTGCTTCTGCCCGTAGACGAGGACCGGTGAGCGCCGGGCGGCGAGCCGCGACGCGAGCCGCCGGGCGCGCTCCAGGACCTCGGCATGGGTGAGCGCGCCGTCGGGCCCGAGCACCGCCGGTCTGCCGGGCACCGCCGCCGCCGCGATGCGGGAGAAGAGCGGCCCCGACGCTCGATGCCGTGCCGTGCCGGTCATCGGACTCAGAACCCCTGGTAGATGAACGGCGTCGCGCGGTAGTCGGGGACCAGATGGACGAGGAGGAGCCCGGCGATGATCGCGAGGTAGTAGAGGGTGAGCCTGAGCACGCGCCGGCCGTCGCTCATCGGAGTCCCTACGCCGATACCGCGCGTCCGAGCCGGCGTTCGATGTCCGCGATCAGGGAGCGCGGCGTCGACCACCTCGCCCGGTCGAGCTCGGCCGGCGAGATGACCAGGCCGAAGGCCTCCTCGAAGGCCACCATGAGCCGCACGACGCCGAGCGAGTCGAGAAGTCCCGACGCGAACAGCGGGACGTCGAGGTCGCGCCCCACCTCGTCGTCGCCCGCCACCTCGTACAGGATAGCGAGCGTCCGCTCGGCGACGGCTCCGTCTTGCTCCATTTGCTGCATTCCTCCTCAGTCCGAAACGCCCACCGGCTGCGCCCCTGCGGCGGCGGCCAGCTCCCGCGGGGGCCCCGGCGCGGGCACCTCCCGGGCCAGCGTCGCGAGCGCGGCGCGGATGTCGTCGATCGACCCCGCGTGCCAGAAGACGTCGAGCGCGCGGTCGGCGAACGCCCAGCCGCGGGCGCTCAGGTGCGAGCCCGGATCGGTCACGAAGTAGCGGTCCTCGTCGTGCGCGCGGAAGTCGAGCCAGGGGACGCCGGCGCGCTCGCCCGTGCGCTCGTAGCGCTCGTAGTACGCCCGCCGCACCGGCGCCGAGACCGCCGTGTAGTCGTAGAAGGCTCCAGGCAGCGGCAGCGTCCACACGAGCGGCCGCGCGCGGACGGCGCGGAGGACACCGAGCGCAAGACGCAGGTCGGCCCACTCGGTGGAGCGGGAGACGGCGCGCTCCCAGGCGCGCGGCCTCGGGAGGACGCCGCCGTCCCGATTCGTGCGACCGGAATCGTACAGCGCGAGCGCGTCCCGGACCTTCGGCCGCCGGCGGAGCTCGCGGTACGTTGCTTCGCTGAAGCCGAACGGGTTCGTCGTGCTCGCCGCCTCGGCGACGCGCGTCCCGCGCGCCGCCATCTCGACCCAGTCGAGCGGCGCCGGCCGCGGCGGCATAGCGGGACGCCGCTTCGCGTTCCAGAGGAAGGCCGCCGTTCGCGCCGCGTCGCGCACCTCCAGCGCCCAGGCCGCGACGCGACCGAGCGGAGCGAGTGCGGCATAGCCGGCGAGATTGATCCGCGTGGGATGAGCGAGATCCTCGACCGCGCGCCGCAAGAGCGGGTCGTCGCGCAGCGTCTCCGGGTAGGCGAGCATCCGGCGGGCGCCGATCTCGCGCACCGGAAGCGATATGAGGGCGTTGAAGACGAACGCATAGGCGACCTCGGGCAAGACGTTGCTCCCCTCCTGCGCCGGCGGCGGGCCGTTCCGGTTCCAGAACCAGGAGGGCGAATCCGAGACGACCACGCGCTTGTCCCGGAGGTCGTGTCCCAGCGCGGCGAACGTCTGCGCGAAGAACAGGTCGCCCGTGCCGGCGCGCCCCAGGGCGAGCACGTCGAACCCGGTCGGGCGCGACGCGAACACCTGGGTGGGGCGGAAGGGTCGGCCGCAGCAGAAGAGCTCCGAGCTGCCGTAGATCGGGAGCACGTGCCCGCTCGCGAGCGCCGCCCGCTGGAGGGTGAGCGTCTGGTACTTGAACGGCATGTCGCCCGTGGTGACGAGGGCGAGATGGCGGTCCGCCAGGTGCCGCACGTATGCTCGCATGCTCCAGCCCGCCGTCCCGGCGATGACACAGGCGAGCACGGCGGCGACGATGCCGTCCGGAACTCTGCCCGGGGCCCTGGACCGCTGAATCGTCGGCATCTCGCGGGCGGATTGCCACGAAGCAACGGCTGTGCCACCCGCGCGGGGTGATTTTCATCCGCGGGACGCGCTGCACGTGACGTCGGGCCCGCGGGGGGCGAGACATTTCGACTCGCCCGCGCGGCAGTTTGCCGCGCTCCCCTTCGCCCGCGGCTGCCCACGAGGCGGCGGCTCCGGGAAGCGGCCGGCGACGGACGAGGTTGGGAAGGTCGAGACCAGGGACAGAACGCCTGCCCGAAGGCGAGGTACGTGATTTGCTGCGGAAGGCGTTCGATGACGCCGTGTTGGGTTGCTGTCGGCTGGTTGACGTCCATGGTCAGGGCCACACGAAGGATCGGCCTCGTCAGGGCGCCGAGGGTGGTCAACCGAAACAGCGGTTCGTGCGTTCAACATGGTGAGGACTCGTGCACGTCAGCAGCGCGCCCGCGTTCGGGCACCGCATGCGCGATCTCAAGGCTGCGATCACGGCGCGTTGCTGGGCGGGGGCCGCATGCTGTGAAGGAATGAACCGATGCTTCGACGGCTCATGCGTTCGGGCAAGATCGCTACGGCGAGCCGCGACACGAGTGCAGCCCGGCCAGCGATAGGAGAACGTAATGGAACGGATGCTCGACTTGAATCACGGCCCGTCAGCTCAAGCACTCGGTCCTGAACGCGCTCGGGCGCACGGGCGATGACCATGCGACGGGCCGAACGGCACTCGTCGATGAGCTCGTCGAGTTGGCCCAGGAAGGTCCGGGTGGCTGGCAGAAGCTGGTCGTTTGCAAGGTGGGTGATGTGGGCCCGACGGCTGGCGCCTCACGCCCGTGTGGGCAGCCCTTGAAGTCGCGTCGCGGAGGCATCCCTGTCACGAGCCCGCTCCGGGGCCACGCCGACTGGGTGGACCAGCGCACCAACGCCACGCGGGTGGAGCTCCGGCTGCGCCAAGTGGTGGCGGAGACGCTGGGCATCAGCGCGGATGAGCTCACCGGCCCCGTTTCGCTGGTCGACGACCTGGCAGTCGACTCGCTCGATCTTCTCGAGCTCGCAATCGGGATCGAAGAGGCGCTCAACGTGAGCCTGCCGCAACGCCTGATCGCGGCGGTGCGGACATACGGCGATCTCGCCGCGCTCGTCGTCGACCGCGTGCCCTATGCGGCGATGAGGGCCGAGGAGCCGGTACTGGTCCGCGCGCGAATCACACCGCCCGGCTCTCTGCTAGGGCGCGCGATCGTGCGGGTGCTGGCGCTCACACCCTACGCGATCGAGATGATCACCGAGGATGCCCGTCGCGCGGGCCCGGGTACACGTGTCGAGATCCGCGTCCCTGGTGGCAGCCGGGAGCCTGTCGTCACAAGCCTGCGCGCGACCTTCGGAGACCTCGCGGCATGCGGCATCGCCGTCGATGTCAATCAGGACGAGCGGTGGCAGGCGTGAGCGACCGTCCTGCCCAAGGCCGGTCAACCGCACGTCCGTCCAAAGGGGAGGCACGAGTCGCATCGCTGCGGCGGCGAAACTCCTCTGCGCGCGGATCCACCAGGTGTGCTGCGGGCTCGATGACTTGGCGTTCAGGGCTGCGGCGTGGGGTAGCAGCGGCAGCGGGAATACCGCCACGGAATCCGGTAGCGACGTCTGGGAGCGACGAGTTCCGTCAACCGGGCATCCGGAGCCGGAATGGCGTGGAGGGGTCGACCGTGACGGTGATGGTGTGAGGGGCGCGCGAGCCGACATACGCCTGGTCGCTTGCGGCCAGCACCAGGCGGAGCCGGTGCCCGGCCGGGTAGCGGTGCACCACCCCAGGCAGGTTGAGGTGGACGGGCTGGCTGAGGTCGGCGATCCGGATGGGGGAGACCAGGCGGTGGACCAGCAGCACCGAATCGTCCGGGGCGACGTCGTAGATCTTGCCGAAGAGGACCACCTCGGTGGCGGGCAGCTGGCTGTCCGCTCCTGTGGCGCTCAGGCTGAAATCAAGGGTCGGGATACCGACCGAATCGAGGTCTGCCGCCAGCGGCGCCGAGGTGAAAGCCGCGAACGTCCCGGGAGGATCGGTCGGCGGGATCGAGCTGAAGGGCTCCGTCGACTGCACCGCGGATGTTTCCGAGTAGCTCGACGGTTCTCCGTCCGCCGGGTTGACGAACGTCTGCACGCCGGCCGCGATCTGGCGCCGTGAGGAAACCAGGCTGCCGTCGCCGGAGAGGTACCAACTCTGGGTCGTGCCCACGGGCCACCCGGAGGCGGAACCGTAGGCCGGCTGGGCCGAGCCGCTGGGGTCATACGGGATCCAGTCGCGGAAGTACTCCACTCGAGGCCCGGTCGGCACACCGGACTGCTTGAGGTAGTGCGAATACCAGTTGAGCCAGAGCTGGTCGAGGTAGCCGCGCGACGGATCGGCGTCATTGACCTCTCCCGGCGCCGAGGGACCGCTGTGCCCGCCGAACGCGAGCACCAGCTTCACCGGTGCGCCGTGGCTCACGAAGCCTTGGTAGTTGGCCACCGCCTCGGCGATGGTGAAGAGGGTGTCCGTTTCACCCTGCACCAGCATGGTCGGGGGAAAGCGTTTCACGTTCGGGTTGGAGAAGAACTCGTACTGGGCCGATGCGTGGCGGAGGAAGGCGATCGTATCCGGTGTCAGATAGCCGGCAGCGAGGGACTCGGTGTTGATCACGCAGACTTCGGGGTCGAAGCCAGGACAGGCAGGGTCGGGCGGCTGGCCGCTGGTCCAGCCACTCGTCCCCGGGTGGAGCACGGGCTGGGCGTTGCCGTCGGCGAAGAACAGCTCGCTCCACTCGAACTTGCTGGCCCCGGGCGGGGACTTTGCATACGTGAAGTTGCGGGCGTCATTGTTGGGGGCGAGGGAGTAGCTCAAGTCGTTCCAGGTGATCAGGGGGATCATGGCGTCGATTCTGGAGTCGACCGAAGCCAGGGCAAACTGGAAGCCACCGCCGTAGGACCCGCCCCAGGTCCCCACCCGTGGATCATTGGGGCCGTCCTTGATCACGTCGGTGCGAGCCGCGATGAGGTCGACCATGTGGGAGGCAGCCCTGCCGTCCCACTCGGGCGAGTCGATCTCGATCGCGCAGCTGCTGCCGCCGAAGCCGAGTCCCGAGTAGGAAAGCACCAGGTAGCCGTTGCGAGCGAAGAGGTCAGCCTCGGAAGCCTGGTCATCCTTGCTGCCGCCGAAGCCGTTGGTGGTCAGGATTGCCGGGACGGGCGATGAGGGGCTGGCGGCGCTGGGAACGTACAGGTCGTAGACGACGTCGCAGTACTGGTCTCCGTTGGGGCCGAGACCGGTGGCGCGGGTGGTCTGATCGGAAATCTTGGTATAGGGCGGTGAGCTGTCGGCAGCGGCACCCGGAGCGGCGGCGGCCAAGAGACCAGCAACCAGGCCACACCGCAGGATTACAGTAACCCGTCGTCTCGTCATCGACTGCTCCTCCCCAACTGGTTCGCGCAGTCACCCTTTGGCATCCGAGGATCCTTACTGGGCTAACTCCAAAAAGACCTAGCAGGATGCCTCGCGCACACAAATCGGCGAGGGGGGTATTTTCCTTTGGCAATCATGCGACTGGGCATCCCCATCTTGGGGTATTTCCTCGCCACAGAGGGGGCGAGCGGTTCCTCGTCGCCATGACGACCTGGCACACTACAGGAGGTCCTGAACCGCATCGCCGTGAAGTTCGTTCCGGGGAAGGAGCAGCTTCGCGACCAGGTCGAGCGGACGGCCGAGATTGCGCCGATCAGATCCACGTCCCCGGGGCGCGCAGGTGCTCCCACAGATCACGATGCGCGTTCCGGATGTCTTCACGGACCGCGACGCGGGCTGCCGAATAGTCGAAGTCCATCGTCCCGTCGGCCGTCTCACGATAGGCCACGGGCCCATCCCGATGAAGGCCGTTGACACGCTTCTCGCCCCCGGAGGACAAGCTCGCGCATCTCGCGCGACGGGCTCATGGATGCGCATCAGGCTCCACGATCGGTGCTTGCCAGCCGGCTCCGAGCAGAGCCATGGATACATCGAAGGCGGTCCGTCGCGCGATGACCTCGCGCACCGCGCCCGGCCACATCCCGAGCTCGGCCGCCATCGGGTTCGCCGGGCTCGGTCGGATGCACTCCATCGACCAGAGGACAAAAGATCATGAAGACGATGGCGATCACGAAGATGGCAGCCGTTCTGCTGCTCCTCCGGCGTCAAGAAGACCGAAATCAGGTCCGCCGGCTCCTGCGCCTCCTCTCCGTCGCGAACCGCTCGACACTGCGTGTCATAGCTCGCGACGGGCAGTCGTTGGAGTTCCCGGTCGGGTGCGACCAGGCGGAGCCACGCTGTGTGGGCCATGGGGGAGAGACGCAGCACTACGAGCAGTGCCCGGGTGAGCTGGTTCTCATGATTCGGCTCCAGTCGGCGGAAGGGCAAGAAAAAGTTGAGCGCATCACGCACGATCCGGACGCCTTAGCACGAGTGACAGGTTCGATCCATGAGGAACAGTGGAGACCCGTGCCACCAATGCCTCCGAGATATTGTCCAGAGTTGTGGATCGCAGCCTTACGCAGCGCGCCTGGCACTGACCTCCAGTGAAGGCTCATCCTTGGCCCGGCGGGAGCTTGCGCGCGACGCCCGGTGCCTCGCCGCGTTATCGCTGCTTGGTCCGGGGATCATCGGCGGGATCGACGTAGATGACTTGCCACGGGCCGATGCTGCTGAGCTGTAGGACGGTCTCACCCGCCGTCGATGCGAAGTGCGTCATCTTTGGGGGCATGGAGCTATAGGTGCCAGCGGGGAGGGGTTTCGTTGCCGTCGCATCGAATCGATCCCCCGTCCCGAGGTTCAGTGTGCCCGAAATGATTGTCAGCCGCTCTACCTTCGGGTGCCAGTGCGGAGCGACCCGGTAGCCGTCTGGCAGCAGAAGGCGCATCGTAAAGAAGCCCTCCTTGGATGGGTCCCCGTCCAAGATTGCCATCTTCGCGCCGGGCGCTAGCGAGCTTGGGCCGGGCTTCCAGGGAATCTGGCTGGGCACGTACAACGCCCAGGTGCCGGCAGGCTTCGCCTGCTCCGCAGCGCGACTCGCCCCCATGACGGACAGACTCGCAACGCCGAACACCACCAGAACAACCACCGCTACTCTCCTCATGACACTCCTCCCTACAATGACGATGCGACTCGCAGTGTGATGGAAATGGGGAGCTTGTAGCAGCAATCGTTCAGCGGTCCGAGCGCCCCGCGGTCTGCGTGATCACGCCGCTCGCTCTCTCGCCCGGCTGCCCGTGGCCGCTCGCTGCACGCCGTCCACGAAGGGGATACCTGCGCGGACGAGCGGGAGGAGGTGCGCCCCGTCGAGGCGTCGCCAGCGCGCCTGAGCCATGTCGAGGAGCTTGTAGGCCATCAGGAGACCCTTCGTGCGCGAGCCAGCCCCCTTCGTTACGCGCTGGCGCAGTCGGACGGTCGCGAACGGGGACTCGATGACGTTGCTGGTCCGCAGGTGCTTCCAGTGCTCGGCGGGGAAGTTGAAGAACGTCAGCAGCGCGGCGGTGTCCTTCTCCAGGGTCGTGACGGCCTTCGGGTACTTGGCCCCGTACTCGATGGCGAACCGCTGCGTCGCCTCGCGTGCCTGCTCGCGCGTCTCGGCGTACATGACCTCGTGGAGCGCGGCCTTCACGCGTGGCTGGAGCCGTTTCGGGAGCTTGTCGAGGATGTTGCCGAGCTTGTGGAACCAGTCCCACTGCTCACGTTTCCTTGGCCACACGTCTCGCACCGCCGCCCAGAAACCGAGGGCACCGTCACCGACGGCGACGACGGGCGGGCGCATACCTCGGCGCTTCAAGTCGCGGAGCACGGTCTTCCAGCTCTCGGCGCTCTCCCGGTAGCCGTCCTCGACCGTGATCAGCTCCTTCGTCCCGTCGGGCCGCACGCCGATCATCACGAGCGTGCAGAGGCGGTCGTCCTCCAAGCGGACGTTGAAGTGAACGCCATCAACCCAGACGTAGACGTAATCGCGATCGACGAGGCTGCGCTTCTGAAAGGCGCGGTATTCGGCTTCCCACTCGTTGGTCAGTCGCGCGACGTTCGTGGCAGACAATCCGGCGGCATCGTCCCCGAGCAACGCCGCCAGCGCCTCGCGGAAATCGCCGGTGGAGAGGCCGCGCAGGTAGAGCACGGGCAACACCTCGGCAACCTTCGGGGAGCGCCGCATGTACGGCGGCAGGATGCGGCTCGTGAAGCGTCGCCGCCCGCCATCGTGATCGGTCCGACGGTCGTTCACGCGGGGTGCGCTCACCGGGATGGTCCCGGCTCCGAGCGTGATCTTCCGGGTGCGCCCCTTGCCGTTCCGGACGACCAGAGCGTGGCCCTTCTCGTCGCGCTCGTCACCGTGCGCCTCCAGGTAGGCGGCGACTTCGGTTTCCAGCGCCGTCACGAGCATCCGGCGAGCCCCCTCGCGGGCAATCTCGTCGAGCAGCGATCGCCCGTCCATCTCCTCCTGCGTCGACTCGCTCCCCGCGACCTTCAGCATGGATGGCGCCTCCTTCCCGCCACGTCCGAGAGAGCGGCGGTTCGTCAGGCGGGAGGATACGCCGCCGGGGTCACGGGCTCCACGATCCACAACTTCCGGTCATATCTCCTCTTGCTGGTCGGCTACGTGCTGAAGGCGTTGGACGAGGAGCGCTTTCTTGGGCGTGCATCTCACGATCACCGGGTGGCGCGCCTGGTAGATGACCCGGACGAGAAAATCCGAATCTGGAACGCGAGGCTGTTCGACTGCGACCTCGGGGGAGTTTTGGCCCGAGGGGCCGGCGTCGAAGGACTTCGGTTTGCTGCTGATCACCCCACACCGAGTTGAACTCGGCACCCAGCCCGAGATGTCGCACGGTCGAACTCCGCGAACGAGGCGGCCCTCTCGCGGCCTACCGCCGTTCGACCGCGTGTGGTTCCGCGTCAGGGACGGCAGGCTGGGCATTGTGTAAATCGCAGGTTGGGCAGGGGCGCCCTCAGGAGTGGGTCGGGGACTGCCAAATCGTTGACTCGGAACCGGGGGTACGACTGCATAGACCAATCATTGTACCCCATGGGCGCCTCGCACTTTCGTCGGGAGCGCCAATGAGACCGGATGATCGCCTATGCGCAGGATGGGCATGTGGCAGAGGGGGAGTGCGGTCAATCCCGTGGCGTCGGCGCTGAGCGTACTCAAGCCAAGGCTTCAAGCCGTCGATACGTCGTTGGCGGACGCAACTCAGGATGAGTATCTCGAACGGCACAGGCACCGCGAAGAGGGTACTTCTGGGAGCCGCAGGGGTCGCATCCGTCGCGCTGGTACTCTTGGCTTCCCCAGCACCTTCCAAGGGGCCGAAGCTATGTCCCCCTGGGCGGTACTTCGTCCTAAACGAACCCCTAATTCTTAGCGACACGGCATCACCCAACGAAGCGGTCGTAGTCGCTGGGACGGAGATTTCTATAGGCACCGCCTGCAAGGTCGTTCCTGTCAAGCTCAGGGTGTCGAACTCGGGGACGAAGGTTCGAGCCACGTGGAGAGCCTGTACAAGCCTTCGGGGCAAAGTGCGACTAAGGGCAACGATTCAGCGCACGTGCTCGATCATGACGGGCACTCTGATTGCCCGCAGGTCAAAGTTTAAGAAGCCGTTCGCCGCCCGTCTCTCCACGTGCGGCGACGGCATATTCGACATCGCAAGCGGCGAGCAGTGTGACGCCGGCATCGGCTGCGATCCCGGTGCGGTCTGCACCGATGCCTGCGTGTGTGTGGCAGACGCGAGCACCACAACAACCACTAGCTTCCCGCCGTTGGGCACGACCTCATCGACCTTACCCTCGACCAGCTCGACGACCTCCTCCACGAACACGTCTTCGACAACCACGACCTCCACTACTCGGCCACCCACGACGAGCACATCCTCGACTAGTTCGACCACCCTCTCCACAACCACATCCTCAACAACCACGACCTCCACTACTCAGCCGCCCACCACAACGACAACCACGCCTACATCCACGACAACCACGACGACCTCCGCGAGCACGACGAGTACGACTGCGACAACCGTGACCTCCACTTCGCTCCCGAACACTACAACGACCACGATACCAACGAGCTCGGGCTGCGGCACCTTCCTCACCACGTGGGGCAGCGCGGGCAGCGGCAACGGGCAGTTCAGCGGCCCACAAGGCGTGGCGACCGACGGGAGCGGGAACGTCTACGTCGTCGATACGTTCAACAACCGCATCGAGAAGTTCAGCAGCACGGGCACCTTCCTCACCACGTGGGGCAGCAGCGGCATGGGCAACGGGCAGCTCGACGCGCCCTACGGCGTCGCGGTGGACGGCAGTGGGAACGTCTACGTCGCGGATACGTACAACAACCGCATCCAGAAGTTCGACAGCAACGGCACCTTCCTCACCACGTGGGGCAGCGCGGGCTTGGGGAACGGACAGTTCGAGTCCCCCACCGGCGTGGCGACCGACGGCAGCGGGAACGTCCAGGTCGCGGACTACGGGAACTCCCGCATCCAGAAGTTCGATGCGAGCGGCACCTTCCTCACCACGGGGGGGAGCTACGGCTCGGGCAACGGCCAGTTCGAGTATCCCTTCGGCGTGGCGACCGACGGGAGCGGGAACGTCTACGTCGCGGATTCCAACAACAACCGCATCCAGAAATTCGACGCGAGCGGCACCTTCCTCACCACGTGGGGAACCTCGGGCTCGGGCAACGGACAGTTCAACAACCCCGATGGTGTGGCGACCGACGGGAGCGGGAACGTCTACGTCGTCGATACGTTCAACAACCGCATCCAGAAGTTCAGCAGCACGGGCACCTTCCTCACCACGTGGGGCAGCAGCGGCACGGGCAACGGGCAGTTCAACGCGCCCTACGGCGTCACGGTGGACGGCAGTGGGAACGTCTACGTCGCGGATACGGACAACAACCGCATCCAGAAGTTCGCCTGCCCGTGAGCATCCGTTCCAGAGCCCGGTGTTCCAGAAACGTCTGTTTGTGGAACGCCTACGGGAGAACGCAAGAGCCGTGCGCGTTCAAGGATTTTCGGGGGGCGATCCGGTGGGGTTTCTGGAACGCGGGGAAGAGGTTCCAAGGTGAGCGCCGCGACAATCCCCACGGTCGGCTCGTTGGCCTTCTACCCCAGCTCCTCGAGCAGCGCCTTCGCCTCGACGAGGTCGCGTGTGTCGAAGCCCTCGGTGAACCAGGCGTACAGCGGTGCGAGAAGAGCGCGAGCCTCGGCGGCGCGGCCGTTCCGACAGAGCCAGCGGCCGAAGCATGTGGCGACGCGCAGCTCGTACGCCTTCGCACCTTGCCGGTTTGCCATCGCGAGCGCGTCCCCGAACGTCGCCTCGATCTCGGCCGGGTCGGCGCCCCTGAGCGCGAGCAGCTCGCCACGGCGGCGGAGAGTGTCCGCACGCCAGACGTCCTCGCCGGGCATGGCACCCTCGGCCTCCGTCAGCGCGGCGAGCGCGTCTCCTACCTGTCCCGCCCGCGCGTGCGCGTCCGCGAGAAGGCCGAGGTAGTGTTCGAGGAGAAGGCGCGCCTTCGCCGCCACCATGCGGCCGAGGCCCTCGCGCACCGCGGCGACTCCTTCATCCGGCTGCCCTTCCTCGGCCAGCGCCCAACCGCGGATCATCATGGCCTCGGCCACCAAGCTGGGCTGCTCGCTGCCTTTCGCTATAGCCCGCGTAGCATGTTCGAGCGCAGCCGCGGGTTCCCGAAGTAGCGTGTGCAGTAACGCTGCCGCTCGCTCGGCAAACGGCCGGCCGGTTACCCCCGGCGCCCGCTCCGCCAGCTCCAGGCCCTTCCGAGCGTGCGCCCGGGCCTGGTCGGCGAGTCCCAGGTGCCATGCCAGAATGGCTCCGTTGCAGAGGGTTACGAGCCGTGGATCGAGCCGTGGATCGAACGGCACCAGGGAGGCAGTCGCCTCGTCGCAAAGCGCGAGCGCGCGAGCCAGATGTGCCGCGGCGCCCGTGAGGTCACCCGCGTGGTGCCGCGTCACAAACTGCGCGAAGTGCGCCCACGCCTCCAACGGCTGGAGCGCCGCGCGCTCAGCCGCGGCGAGCACTTGCTCCGCGAGCGGCCAGGCGGCCGCAGGGCCCTCGCTCGTGAGGGCCGGTCCCCAGAGACCCATCAGCAGAAAGACTCCTTGCGTCGAGTCCGTGACCCGCTCGCCGAGCACCCGCGCCCGCTCCCAGGCCGCCGCTGTCTCGGGCGCCGCGAACTTGGTCATCGCGAGTGCTTGCCCGAGTAGGAGCTGTAGCCGGAACTCCCTCTCGTCGCGCTGGGGCCCGTCTGGCAGAGTCGCGAGCACGTCGAGACCGCGTCGCACATGCTGCTCCGCCTCTCTCAGCGCCCCACGGTCGAGCGTCCGCGTCCCTGCCCGTTGCCACTCCTCTGCCGCGCGCTCCGCCTCTCCCGCCTCGGTATAGTGATGCGCCAGCAGCTCGGGCTGCTCTTCGGCGATCTCCGCGAACCGTTCCGTCAGCGCCTTTGCCGCCAGCCCGTGCAGCTGGCGCCGCCGGGTCTTGAGAAGCGATGCGTACGCCGTCTCCTGAACAAGGGTGTGCTTGAAGATAAAGGTCGCGTCCGGGGGAACCCCTCGGGCGTAAAGCAGCTTCGCGTCCACCAGCTTCTCGAGCGCGTCCTCGAGGTTGTCCGCGGGCACCGGGTGCACCGCGCGCAGCAGCCCGAAGCTAAACTCCCGGCCGAGCACGGCGCCGACTTGTGCCACCTGCTTGGCGATCCCCAGGCGATCGAGCCGCGCCATCAGCGAGTCCGCGAGCGTGGCCGGGATCCCTCTGAGTCCCTGGGCACCCGCCTCCACCGCGGCCTTCGTAAGCTCCTCGACGAAGAGGGGCACGCCGTCGGTGCGAGCAACCACGGCGTTGACCACCTCCGCCGGGAGTGCCGCCGGCGCCGCCACGTTCGCCACCACCTCCCGCACATGCCGGCGCGGGAGGCGATTTAGGGTGAGTTGGGTGTGATGTGCCCGCAGTGCCCACGGTGCCTTGAACTCCAGCCGCGCCGTGTAGAGAAGGAGCAACGGCGCCGTCGTCGCCTGCTCGACGAGGAACCGCTGGAGCTCGAGGGTCGAGGGGTCTACCCACTGCAGGTCTTCGAGCAGGATTACCATTAGCTGGAGGCGTGCTGCGCCGAAGACCCAGCTCGCGAGCGTCGCCAGCAGCCGCTTCCGCGCAACCTCGGGGACCGCAAGCACCGGCGGGTAGCCCGTCGGGATCGGCAGGTCGAGCAGCGGGGCCACAAGCGGGAGCGCCTCGGGGAGACTTAGCCCCGCGGCCTCGAGCGCCCGCTCCAGTGCTGCCACCCGGTCCTCGGGAGAGTCGTCGGCCCTGGCGCCGGAGAGGAAGATCTGCCCGAGCAGTCCGATCACGGCGTAGAAGGGTGTGTTCGCGAAGTACAGCGCCCCGCCCGACTCGAGCCATATGTGTGGCACCCCGGCGAGATCCTCGTGCAGCACCTGCGCCAAGCGCGACTTGCCGATCCCCGGCTCGCCGACAATCATCACCACCTGGCCCTTGCCCTCGCGTGCTTGCTCGAAGCGCTCGCGTAGGAGTCGGCGCTCGTGCTCGCGGCCAACGAAGGGCGTTAGCCCCCGCGCCGCCGCGGCGGCGAGCCGGCTCCGCACGCCGCTCGCCTGCACGACGCGGTACACGGCCACGGGCGTCCGCACCCCCTTCAGCGCCGGTGCTCCCTTGGCCTCGACGATGAACCGGCCCGCGACCAGGCGATGGGTCGTCTCGGTAATGAGCACCGTGTTCGGCTCGGCGAGCGTCTGCACCCGCGCGGCCACGTTCGGCGTGTCGCCGAACACCTCTGCCCCCGCCGCCGCGCCCTCGCCGATGACGACCGGCCCCGTATGCATCCCGATCCGCACCGCCAACTGCACACCATGGATCGGCTCGAGCCGGTGGTTCAGCTCGGCCACTGTGTCGAGGAGGGCGAGCCCCGCACGCACGGCGCGCTCAGGGTCGTCCTCGTGGGCCTGGGGGTAGCTAAAGTAGGCGAGCAGACCGTCACCCAGGTACTTGGCGACGTGGCCGCCGAAACGGGTGATCGTCTCGGCGGCAGCGTGCTGGTAGCGGGTCATCACCTCGCGCCAATCCTCGGGGTCGAGTTGACCGGCGAGGGCGGTTGAGCCGACGAGGTCGCAGAACAGAACGGTGAGCTGCCGACGCTCGCCCTCTGCCGCCGCCCCGCTGAGCGCGGCGCCGCACGCACCGCAGAACTTCTCTTCCGGGTTGTTGCGAGTGCCGCACGAGGAGCACGCCTGGCCGAGGTGGCCGCCGCAGGCCGCGCAGTAGCGGCGGTCCGAGCGGTTCCGATGACCGCACGACGGACAGCGGATTTCCGGCTGCGCGTCCATAACCTGGTCGCGCCGGCGGGCGCGAGATGCGCGAGGTTGTGCTTCACGGACGGCAGGTCTGTCAACGGCGGACGGCGCCTCGTAGACGACCGGACTCGCTACCCCTCACGCGCACGGAAGACCAATGTGCAACCCTCGATGGCGCTCGAGATACCGACGGCGGACCGCAACGAACCCTGGTCGGGCAGCCTC
>VBKJ01000099.1 GCA_005879795.1 Deltaproteobacteria bacterium | reverse complement strand
GGTCCAGAGCGAGGGGCGCGATGAGCGGCCGCGATACGTCCCGAAGTGAAGCGCCGCTCACCGGGCGCTGCCACTGCGGCAACCTCGAGCTCGCGCTGGAGACGAGCCTGCGCCCGGAGGAGCTCTCGCTCCGCGCGGACACCTGCTCCTTCTGCCGCAGGCACGGCGCTCGCACGACCTCCGACCCGAGCGGGCATGTGGTGATCACCGTCCACCATCCCGACTGAATCGGAACCTCACCCGTCCACCGGCCAGCCGGTCGGCCTGCCAGTCGATGTGACGCCGGCGCGGCGTCCCGGTCCGGTCACCCTTGAAGGGCGCTACGGGCGCGTCGAGAAGCTCGACGTGCGCCACGGCGCCAACCTGTGGAAGGCCTATGCCGGGTACGACCACATCTGGACGTACCTTTCGGCCTATGGACCTTTCTCGGTGAAGATCCCTGAAGGCTCGCTGAGCCATGGCCCGTCCCTGCGTGCAGAGCGCCGGCGCCGCTGCCTGAGCGCGGTGTAGGGAAGCGTCGACCTCGCGGAGAGCCCGGGGCGGCCGCGTCGGTTACGCCCTGGGGGCCGGAGGGCGACTCCTCCGCGAGCGGCATACGTACTCGTCGCCGCGGGGGCCGCGCCGGACGACGTACGAGCCGTGATCGCACGCAAGATAGGCCGTCAGTACGGCCTTCAGCTCTTCTCGCCCGCCGAGCTGATGGACCACTTTGCCCGCGAGGTCCAACGAGGCTTTGCCTTCACTACCATCCTTCAAGCCGTGACCTTGATCGTCCTCCTGCTCGGCATAGCGGACACCTTGACCGCGAGCGTGCTCGATCGCACGCGGGAGCTGGGGACGATGCGCGCCATCGGTGCGCCACGTCGCCGGGTTGTCGGCCTCCTCACGCTGCAATCCGTCACGATGGGTCTCTTCGGGGTGACCTTCGCCGTGCTCACGGGGCTCGCGCTCGCAGTGCTCTGGGGGAGGTGGACGATGGAGGCGGTACTCGGGTGGCCGCTGGAATTTCACTTTCCGGTCGTCGCGGTGCTCAGCACTGTGGTGCTGGGCCTCTCGGCGTGCGTCATCGCGGCCATCCTGCCCGCTCGGCACGCGATGCGCGTGGCCCCCGCCGCTGCCCTGCGCTACGAGTGACGGGGCCTGGGGCTCGAGCCGGCGGTCCCCGGCCGGCGCCGGGCGCACGGGCTCGATGACGGCGAGAGCCACGTCCCGTTCGAGGCGGGTGTCCTTTCTCTAGCTCCGCTCGCGCCTGCGTGGTATCGCACGCTCGGCGAGTCTTCGCATGGCGGCACGCGGCCCGATCCTGGGCATCTTCCTCGTCGCGTTCGCGTTCCTCGCGGGCGGCGCTACAGCACATGCCTCGTCGTTCGTCACCTTCGAGACCGGCCAGGTGCGCCCGCTCGCGCTCTCGCCGGACGACACGCACCTCTACGCGCTGAACACCCCCGACGACCGGCTCGAGATCTTCGACGTCGACCCGCAGGGGAATCTCGCGCACTCCGGTTCCGTCCCCGTCGGCCTCGAGCCGGTCGCGGCCGCCGCCCACGGCGACGGGCGGCACGTCTGGGTCGTCAACCACCTCTCGGACAGCGTGAGCATCATCGACGTGAGCTCGAGCCCGCCGCGCGTCGTGCGCACGCTCCTGGTCGGCGACGAGCCACGCGACATCGTCTTCGCCGGACCGGGCGGCAACCGCGCCTTCATCACCACCGCGCACCGCGGACAGAACAGCGGCGTGCCGCTGGCGGACTTCACCACCGAGGGCATCGGACGCGCCGACGTGTGGGTGTTCGACGTGACGAACCTCGGCAGCGCACTCGGCGGCACGCCGCTCACCAAGCTGACGCTCTTCGGAGACACGCCGCGTGCGCTCGCCGCCAGCCCCGACGGCAACACCGTCTACGCGGCGGTCTTCCAGTCCGGGAACCAGACCACGGCGCTGAGCGAGGGTCTGGTGTGCGACGGCGGCGCGACGGCCGGCTCCTGCAGCGTCGCCGGGTTCACCATGGCCGGCGGCCTCCCCGCTCCCAACGTCGACTGCTTCGGCAATCCGCAGCCCGAGACGGGCATGATCGTCAAGTTCAACCCGGCACACAACGCGTGGGAGGACCAGCTCGGCCGCAACTGGAACAACGCCGTCCGCTTCTCGCTGCTCGACGAGGACGTGTTCGTGATCAATGCCGCGGGGAGCCCGCCGGCCGAGGCCGGGGTGCCGTACGCCGGCGTGGGTACGATCCTCTTCAACATGGTGACCAACCCCGTCACCGGGAAGGTGTACGTCTCGAACACCGAGGCGCGAAACGAGGTCCGCTTCGAGGGTGCGGGCACCTGTCCGAACAATTCCCGGACGAACACGACGGTCCGCGGCCACCTCCACGAGGCCCGCATCACGGTCCTCGACGGCGCGAGCGTCCTCCCTCGCCATCTGAACAAGCACCTGGACACGGCCGCCAGCTATGCGAACCCGGGGGCAACGGAGAAGGCGAAGAGCCTCGCGACGCCGCTCGGCATGGCGGTCACGCCCGACGGCGCGACGCTCTACGTCGCGGCGTTCGGCTCGAGCGCCGTCGGCGTGTTCAGCACGGCCCAGCTCGAGAGCGACACGTTCGTCCCGAGCGCGGCGAGCCACATCCCGGTCAGCGGCGGCGGGCCGAGCGGCCTCGCGCTGCGGGGCAACCGTCTCTACGTCTTCACGCGCTTCGACGACGCGATCTCGATCGTCGACACGGGGAGCAAGGCCGAGATCGCTCACCTGCCAATCCACAATCCCGAGCCGGCGTCGGTCACCGTGGGCCGGCGGGTCCTCTACGATGCGCTCGGGACCTCGGACAATGGGGAGGCCTCGTGCGCCTCCTGCCACGTCTTCGGCGACTTCGACGGCCTCGCCTGGGACCTCGGCAACCCGGACGCGTTCCCGCCGACGGGCACGCTGAACAACCCGAACCCCTTTCGCCTCACCGTGGGCGAGAACCGGAACTTCCGCGCACTCAAGGGGCCGATGACCACGCAGAGCCTCCGCGGGCTCGCGAACGCCGGGCCGATGCACTGGCGGGGCGACCGGACGGCCGGGAACGACGCGGGCGGCGACCCGCTCGACGAGAACGGCGCCTTCCTAAAGTTCATCGTCGCCTTCGACGGGCTGGTCGGAAAGGCCGGGGCCATCAGCAGCACCGAGATGCAGCGGTTCGCCGACTTCATCCTGCAGGTGACCTATCCGCCGAACCCGATCCGCCGCCTGGACAACTCGCTCACCGCCGATCAGCAGGCCGGGCGCAACTTCTACTTCAACATCACCTCCGACACCGTCCAGACCTGCAACGGCTGCCACCGCCTCGACCCGAGCCTGGGCTTCTTCGGGACCGACGGCTTCTCGAGCTTCGAGGCCGAGACCCAGGACTTCAAGGTCCCGCACCTGAGGAACGCGTACCAGAAGATCGGGATGTTCGGCATGCCCGCCCTGAACAGCGCCATCAATGCCGGCAACAACGGCAACCAGGGCCCGCAGGTGCGGGGCTTCGGCTTCCTGCACGACGGCAGCGTCGACACGCTCTTCCGGTTCCACAACGCGACCGTCTTCAACGGCGGGTTCGACCCGAACGGCGGCGACACGACGCGCCGCCAGGTGGAGCAGTTCATGCTGGCCTTCGACAGCAACCTCGCCCCGATCGTCGGCCAGCAGATCACCCTCACGAGCACCAACGCGGCGACCGTCGGGCCCCGCATCGATCTGCTGCTGGCGCGCGCCGGGCAGAACGAGTGCGACGTGGTGGTGAAGGGCAGCGTCGGCGGCGTCCCGCGCGGCGCGGTCCGGGTCGCCGGGGCGACCACCACGTTCAAGACCGACCGGGCGGCGGATCCACTGCTCACCGACGCGCAGGTGCGCAACCTCGCGACCACGCCGGGCCAGGAGGTGACCTACACCTGCGTGCCGCCCGGCTCCGGGATCCGGATCGGCATCGACCGCGACATGGACGGCTGCCTCGACTTCGACGACGCCGACCCGACCGACCCCGCGGTCTGCGCGGCCGTCACCACGACGACCACCACGATCGCCGCTACCAAATGCGGCGACGTGACCGGGGACGGGGTCGTCAACATCGGGGACGCGCTGGTCGTGGCCCAGCTCGACGTGGGGGTCCGCCAGTGTAGCCAGCTCGCCCACCCCGAGGCGTGCGACGTGAACGGCGACGGCGCCTGCAACATCGGCGACGCCCTCAGGATGGCGCAGTGCGATGTGGGCGCGATCCCCTGCGCGTTCACCTGCAGGCTCTTTGCCTGCCGGTGAGCAGGCGCCGTCATCGACCCGTCGGGATGATCTGGCCCCGGATCTCGCCGTTCGGGAATTGGGTGGTGTGGATGTTGAGGTACATGAGGCCCTTCTTGAGCTCCTTCTTGAGGGCCCCGCTCGTGAGCGGTCCCACGCAGCCGTTCTTGGGATTGCCCGGAACCGGCGTGAGGGGGAACAGAACCGCGGCCGACTGTCCGGGCGTGGCCGGCCCGTGCACGTGCGCCGCAGCCTCGGCGCTCGTCAGCGTGGTGAAGCTGATCGAGTAGCAGAGCATCTTCGTCGCCTCGTCGAACGTCAGGAAGGCCACGCCGAGCGCGTCGCTCGTGGTGGGCGGGGTCTCCTGACCGCCGTTCATGAGCGCGATGAAGGTCTTCGTGCTCGCCGCACCGACGGGAAGGGCCGACAGGGTGAAGATGACACCCGCGGCGAGCGCGATCCACCAGCTGCATCGATTCATGGCGATCCTCCGTGTCCCCATGTTGGTGCCGACCATTCGGCGGAAGCCTCAGAGCACTGCCGGTGGGCGCCGTCAATGGGCTGCGGCCGCCGCAGCACGGCCGATGAGCACCACGAAGGGCCTCATCCCACCTGCATACCCGACTGCTGAGCGTTCCGTCGGATACGCCACGCCCACACCTCACCCCCGCTCGAGCGCGAGCCCGCGCCGGTAGACCTCACGGCGGCTCATCCCCGTGCGGCGTGCGATCTCGGCCGCCAGCTCGCGGAGCCCGCGCCCGGCGGCGCGGCCGGCGCGCAGCTCCTCGTCGATGGAGGCCACGTCACGCGCCGGCTCCGCCTCGGGCGCGCCCGCCACCAGGACGGTCACCTCGCCGCGGAGCGACGCGCGGCGGGCCACCCGCTCGCGCAGCTCGGAGAGGCTGCCGCGCAGGATCTCCTCGTGCCGCTTGGTGAGCTCGCGCGCGAGGGCCGCCTCGCGGTCGCCGAGCGCGGCCTCGGCCGCGGCGAGGAAGGGCGCGAGCCGCCGCGCCGCCTCGAAGAAGACGAGCGCGCGCGGCTCGTGCGCGAGCGCCGCGAGGCGGGCCGCCCGCGGCCCGGGCCGGCTGGGCAGGAAGCCCTCGAAGACGAAGCGCTCGGCCGGGAAGCCCGCCACCGACACGAGGGCGGTCAGGGCCGAGGGCCCGGGCACGGGGACGACCGGCACGCCGGCGGCCAGCGCACCCCGCACCAGGTGATAGCCCGGATCCGCGATCCCGGGCGTGCCGGCGTCGGAGACGAGCGCCACCGAGGCGCCGGCCTGCAGCCGTGCGACGATGGCGGGCGCGCGGTCGCGTTCGACGGCGTCGTAGTAGCTGGTGAGCGGGCGCGCGATGCCGTGGCGCCCGAGCAGCGTCCGCGTGCGGCGCGTGTCCTCGGCGGCGATGAGGTCGACCTCGCGGAGCACACGGAGCGCGCGCAGGGTCACGTCCTCCAGGTTGCCGATCGGGGTGGCGACGACGTAGAGGGTCCCGGCCGCCACCGGACGCCCACCCTCAGCCGGTGAAGACCCTGCCCGCGACCTCGACCCAGCGGAGCAGCCAGTTGAAGTTGACGCCGAGGACGAGGGTCGCGAGCGAGAGCACGCCCACGGGCCCCAGCTCGTTCGCTCCGAAGCGCAGCGCCGGGTCGTCGGCCGTGGGGTCGTCCAGGAACATCGTCTTCACGACCCGCGCGTAGTAGTAGAGCGAGATCACGCTGTTCAGGAGCCCGATCACCACCAGCACGTAGAGCTGCGCCTGCACGCCGGCGGCGAAGACGTTGAACTTGCCGACGAAGCCGGCGAGCGGCGGGAGACCGGCGAGCGAGAAGAGGAAGACGCCGAGCGCCAGCGCGGGCGCGGCGCCGCCGCGCCAGGCGAGCCCGCGGTAGCCGTCCAGGTCCTCGCGCCCGGTCGCGTTGGCGATCAGCATCACGACCCAGAACGCGCCCAGGTTCATCAGGTAGTAGGCGACGAGATAGAAGAGGAGCGCCTCCACCCCCTTGTCGGCGAAGACGACGAACCCGAGCAGCGCGTAGCCCGCGTGCGCGATCGAGGAGTAGGCGAGCAGCCGCTTCATGTTGGTCTGCGAGAGCGCGGCCAGGTTCCCGAGCGTCATGGTGGCGACGCAGATGATGCTCGCGAGCTGGGGGATCGGGACCTGCGCCACTGCCGGCGCCGGCCCCTCGTGGCCGACGCCGAAGTGGAAGAAGCGGAGCAGCAGGGCGAAGCCGGCGGCCTTCGAGCCGACGGCGAGGAACGCGGTCACGGGGATGGGCGCGCCCGTGTACACGTCGGGCGCCCACATGTGGAACGGCACCGAGGCGATCTTGTAGCCGAAGCCGGCGAGCACCAGCACGAGCGCCAGGAAGAGCGCGCCCCGGCTCGCCGGGTCGAGCGCCGCCACGCCGCGCGCGATCCCGGCGTAGTCCATCGCGCCGGTCAGTCCGAAGACCCAGCTCATGCCGTAGATCATCGCCCCCGAGGCGACGCCGCCGTAGATGAGATACTTGAGCGCCGCCTCGCCCGAGCGCCGGTTGTGGCGCAGGAAGCCGGTCAGCACGTACGAGGTCAGGCTCACGAACTCGAGCGAGAGGTAGGCCATGAGCAGCGTGCCCGCCGAGGCCATGAGGAACATCCCGAGCCCGCTCGAGAGGAGGAGCGCATAGTACTCGCCCTCGTTCGGCTGCGCACGGATCTCCCTCGACGACAGCGACATCCAGACGACGGCGAGCAGCGCCAGGCCGAGCAGCACCTTGAAGAACACGCTGAACGCGTCGAGCACGATCATGCCGTTGAAGAGCCAGGCCCCGCGCACGTCGAGCGGACGGAGTCCGCGGGTCAGGACGAGCGCCGCGCCCACGCCGGCCAGCGCCAGATTGCCCGGCCACTCGCTCGCCTGCCGGCCCGCGCGCCCGGTGAGCGCCAGGTCGACGAAGATGACGGCGAGGATGGCGGCCGCGAGCACCAGCTCCGGGTGGAAGTAGGCGAGGCTCTCGGTGGTGCCCATCGCTAGCGCGCGACGGCGACGCGCTCCGTGCCCGCCGTCCGCGCCGCGGCCTGCGTCACGTGATCGTTCAGGCGGACGAGCGCCGGGCTCTGCAGGTCGAGGATTGGCGTCGGGTAGATGCCGAGGAAGATCACGATCGCGCCGAGCGGGACGAGCGTGAAGAGCTCGCGGGCGTTGATCTCGGGGAGGGTCAGGTACTTCTCGTTGGGCTTCCCCAAAAACATGCGCTGGAGGGTCCAGAGGAGGTAGCCGGCGGTCAGGACGACGGCGCTCGCGCCGATCACCGTGAGCAGCGGGTAGTTCTGCCAGGCCCCGAGCAGCACGAGCGCCTCGGAGATGAACGCCGAGAGCCCGGGCAGGCCCATGGCCGCGAAGAAGGCGAGGCCCGTCACGCCCGTGTACACCGGCATGATCGAGGCCAGGCCGCCGAAGCCGGCGATGTCGCGGTGATGGGCGCGGTCGTAGATCACGCCGACCAGGAGGAAGAGCATCGCCGTCACGGTGCCGTGGTTGAACATCTGGAGGACCGCCCCGTTGATCCCTTGCGGCGTGAAGGCGGCCATGCCGAGCATCACGTAGCCCATGTGGCTGATGCTCGAGTAGGCGACGAGCTTCTTCAGGTCCGTCTGGGCCATGGCGGCGAGGGCGCCGTAGACGATGTTGAACGTGCCGAGCGCGGCGAGCAGCCAGAACGCCAGGCTCCGCCCGTGCCACGCCGGCGCGAGCGTCGCCGCAGGCAGGATGCCGTAGTTGATGCGCAGGATGCCGTACGTCCCCATCTTGAGCAGCACGCCGGCGAGGATGACCGAGATCGCCGTGGGCGCCTCGACGTGCGCGTCCGGGAGCCAGGTGTGGAACGGGAACGCCGGGATCTTGATCGCGAAGCCGATGAAGAGCGCCAGCCAGAGCAGGAGCTGGACGTTTATCGTGACGTGGGCCGTCCGGCTGAGCTGCGTCATGTCGAAGGAGTGCGGATCGGAGGCGAAGTACAGGTAGAGGATCGTGACCAGCATCAGCACCGACCCGAGCAGCGTGTAGAGGAAGAACTTGATCGCCGCGTACTCGCGACGCGGGCCGCCCCAGATGCCGATCAGGAAGTACATCGGGAGCAGCATCACCTCCCAGAAGACGAAGAACAGGAAGAAATCGAGCGCGCAGAAGACGCCGAGCATGCCGGTCTCGAGGAGGAGGAAGAGCGCGTAGTAGCCCTTCACTCCCTTCTCGATCCCGAACGACGCGATCATGCAGAGGAAGCAGAGCAGCGCGGTCAGCACGACCATGGTGATGCTGATGCCGTCGACGCCGACGAAGTATTCGATGTCGAAGGCGTCGATCCAGGGCCCGCGGTGCACGAGCTGGAAGCCCGCGTCGGGGCGGAAGCCGTGCAGGACGCGGACGGCGAGGAGGAGCGGCGGCGCGCTGAAGAGCGTGGACGTCCAGCGGATGGCGTCGTGCGCCCGCGACGGGAGGGCGAGCACCACCGCCATCCCGACCAGCGGGATGAAGATCATCAGGGTCAGCACCGGATCACCGTGCATGAGCATCCTTCCTCGCGCTCACGACGCCGCGGCCCACGACCAGTAGAGGAGCACGCCGCCCAGCACGCCGAGCAGCACGACGTAGAGGTAGGCGTTGATCGCCCCTGTCTGCACGTTGCGGACGCGCCGGCCGACGAACTGGGTGACGTCGGCGACCCCGTTGACGGCGCCGTCCACCACGTAGAGGTCGAACCGCCCCGAGAGCCACGACCAGCCGCGCACGAGCGCGGCCGAGCCGTCGACGAGGCCGTCGATCACGTGCAGGTCGAACCAGGCCGCCGCGCGGCAGAGAAGGAGCGTGCCGCGCACGAAGACGAGCCCGTAGAGCTCGTCGACCCAGTACTTGTTCAGGACGGCGCGGTAGGGAAACCCGCCCAGGGCCTCGCTGAAGGTCTCGGGCCGGAGGCTCTCGCGGGAGTACATCTGGTAGGCGAGGCCGATGCCGCCCGCCGCCATGGCGAGCGACGTGAGCATCAGGAGCGACTCGAGGCCGGCGCCCGCCGCCGCGGCGTGCACCTCGCCGTGGTGCTCCATCACCGGCGCGAGCCACCGCTCGAAGGGCACGAACAGGTCGAAGGGCAGCCAGAGGAGCCCGGCGACGATCGAGCCGGCCATCAGAATCCAGAGCGGGATCGTCATGACCGCCGGCGACTCGTGCAGGTGGTGCCGCGTCTCGAGGTCCGCCCGGCACACGCCGAAGAAGACCATGAAGACCTGGCGGAACATGTAGAAGGCCGTGAGCCCCGCCACCGCGACGCCCGTCGCCCACAAGGCCACGCTCCCGTGCGGGCTCGAGAACGCCTGCCAGAGGATCTCGTCCTTCGAGAAGAAGCCCGCCAGCGGCGGGATGCCCGCGATGGCCAGCGTCGCCACGATGAAGGTGACCGAGGTCGCCGGCATGTACTTCACGAGCCCGCCCATCCTCCGCATGTCCTGCTCGCCGCCCAGGGCGTGGATGACGCTCCCGGAGCCGAGGAAGAGGCAGGCCTTGAAGAAGGCATGCGTCATCAGGTGGAAGATGCCGGCCGCATAGGCCCCCACGCCCATGGCGAGGAACATGTAGCCGAGCTGGGACACGGTGGAGTACGCGAGCACGCGCTTGATGTCGTTCTGCGCGAGCGCGATGGTGGCGGCGAGGAGCGCGGTCGCGGCGCCGATGGTCGCCACCACGGCCAGCGTGAGCGGCGCCAGCGCGAAGAGGAAGTTGAGCCGCGCGATCATGTAGACGCCGGCGGTCACCATGGTGGCGGCGTGGATGAGGGCCGAGACCGGCGTCGGCCCCGCCATCGCGTCGGGGAGCCAGACGTGGAGGGGGATCTGCGCCGACTTCCCCGTCGCGCCGACGAAGAGGAGGAGCGTCACCAGCGTCGCGACGGGCCAGCCCGAGAAGACCGCACCCTCGAGCAGGTGCGCGTGCTGGGCCAGCTCGCGGAAGACGAGCGTCCCATGCCCGCGCGCATCCAGCGTCCAGAAGAGGAGGAAGATGCCGAGCACGAAGCCGAAGTCGCCGATCCGGTTCACGATGAACGCCTTGTTGCCGGCCGTCGTGTTGGGGAGCTCCTTGTGCCAGAAGCCGATCAAGGCCCACGAGCAGAAGCCCACGCCCTCCCAGCCGACGAACATCAGGAGCAGGCTGTCGCCCAGGACGAGCGTCAGCATGGCGAAGGTGAAGAGGTTCAAGTACGCGAAGAAGCGCCAGTAGGCGGCGTCCTCGTGCATGTAGCCGACCGAGTAGAAGTGGATGATGCCGCCGATCCCGGTGACGATGAGGATCATCACCGCGGAGAGCGGGTCGACACCGAACGCCACGTCGACGTTCAGCGTGCCGACGTGGATCCACGGAAAGAGGCGCGCGAGGAGGAAGCGGCGCTCGGGCTCGAGCGCCACGAGATGGAGGAAGGCGACGACCGAGAGCACGAACGAGACGCTCACCGTCCCGCACGCGATCGCGCTGACGGCCCCCTTCCCCCAGCGGCGCTGGAGCGGCGCGCCGCCGAGGGCGAGCGCCGCCGCGCCGGCGAGCGGCAGGAGCGGGATCAGCCCGACGTAGCCCGCGGGGGTCATTGCCGCAGCCGGTCCGCCGCCTCGACGTCGATCGTCTCGAAGCTCTGGTAGATGCCGAGCACGATGGCGAGGCCGATCGCGGCCTCGGCGGCGGCGAGCATGATGACGAAGATGGCGAACACCTGCCCGTCGTAGCCCGCGTTCGCGTAGCGGGCGAAGGCGACGTAGTTGACGTTGGCCGAGTTGAGCACCAGCTCGACGCCCATCAGGATGCCGATCGCGTTGCGCCGCGTGATGACGGTGAAGAGCCCGAGGGCGAAGAGGATGCCCCCGAGCACGACGAAGTGGCCGAGCGAGAGCGCGCCCACGGGGGCCCCTACGCCTTCACTTCCTTGCGCGAGACGACGATGGCGCCGACGAGAGCGGCCAGCAGGACGAGCGAGGCGATCTCGAACGGCAGCGCGTACTGGCGGAGGAACGCGTTCCCGATCCCGTAGGTGGTCGGTGCGGGCGCCCCCGGGTCCTTCACCACCCAGGTGGCGCGCCGCGCGACGTGCACCATCCACGCGAACGCGATGCCGACGAGGACCGCGGCCGGCAGCCGTCCGACGGCGCGGTTCGACACGTTCACGTCGGAGATGCGGTGCGTGAGCATGACGGCGAAGAGCGTGAGGACGAGGATGCCGCCCACGTAGACGAGGAGCTGCACGACGCCCAGGAAGTCCGCGCCCAGGAGCACGAACATCGCCGCCACGCCGAGCAGCGTCCCCATGAGCGCGAAGGCCGAGTAGACGATGCTGTTGGACAGCGCGACGCCCAGCGCGGAGCCCACCGTGATGGCGGCGAGGAGGTAGAAGACGGCGACGGTGAGCGACACGAAATGCGTTTCGATCGGGGGCGTTGGAGGACCCGAGGCGTTTAGCAAATGGCCCCCGACAGGGCAAACGTGCCGGGCGCCGTCCCGCGCCGGGCACCCGGCGCCGCCTCAGCTCGCGGTCGCGGCCTTCGCCTGGCCGAGCGGCTCGACGGGCACGCGCACGACGATGCGCGTGCCCGACCCCGGCCGCGAGCTGATGCGCAGGAGGCCGCCGAAGTGGGCGACGCGCTCGCGCATGCTCACCAGACCGAGCCCCACGGACGGCGAGGGCGTGCGGAAGTACGCGGGCGCGTCGAAGCCGCGGCCGTCGTCCTCGATCTCGAGCAGCACGGCCTCGGGCTCGCGCGCGAGGCGCACGTCGACGCGGCGGGCCGCCGCGTGCTTGACGACGTTGGTGAGCCCCTCCTGGAAGACCCGGAAGAGCAGCAGCTCCACCGCGGACGCGAGGCGCATCCCCGGATCGGAGCAGCCGACCCGCACGTCCGGGCCGGAGGTCTCGCGGTACTTCTCGGCGATCGACTCCATCGCCGCGACCACGCCGAAGTGGTCGAGCACGGGGGGATGGAGGAGATGCGACATCTGCCGCACCCCCTGCATCACGTCGAGGACCCGGTCCCGGATGTCGTGCACCGAGGCGCGCAGCGCGGCCGCCTCGGCCGGCAGCCGGCGGTCGAGCAGCGCCAGGTCGAGCTTGATCGCCATGAGCGCCTGGCAGGTGCCGTCGTGCAGCTCGTGCGAGATGCGGCGCATCCCCTCCTCGACCACGTCGAGGCGCTTGTTGGAGAGCCGCTGCAGCTCGGCGCGGTGCTCGCGCACGAGCGCGTAGAGGCGCGCGTTCGCGAGCGCCATCGCGGCGCTGTTGCCGAGCGTCGCCGCGAAGTCGAGGAAGCTCGTCTCGAGGGCGCGGCGGTGGTCGCCCACGTCGGCCAGGATGAGCCCCACCAGCTCGGAGCGGAACTCGAGCGGCAGGTGGAGCACGCGCGCCGGGAGCGGGCCGCTCCCGTCGAGCGCCGCGATCTCCTCGCGCGTCGGCTCGCGGAGCGCGGGAACGGGGGGCGCCCCCGCGCCGAGGAGGGGCTCCCAGCGCGCCGGGTCGGCGCCCAGGGCGGTGAGCGCGACCTGGTCGTCGCGGCGCCCGGCAGCCAGCGCGCGGAGACCGCCGTCGGGCGCCTCGCGCCACAAGAGCCAGAGACGCTCGACGCCGAGGGCGTGCAGCACGCTCTGGCAGACGAGCCGGAGCACCTCCTGCAGCTCGAGCGTCGCGGTGACCGTGCGCGTCACGTCGTAGAGCGTCGCGAGCTGCTGGTCCCGCCGGCGCTCGAGGAGCACGCGCTGGTCGAAGATGGCACGGCGGTGCAGGTCCAGGAAGACCGCGCCCAGGATCGACGTCACCCCGCCACCGCCCACGCAGAAAATGCCGTACGGCACGGGAAGCGCGCCCCGCACGCCGGCCTCCAGGGCGAGCAGGTAGGCCGTCAGCGTCCCCACCGCGAGCGGCACCTGCCCGCGCGCCCCCCACGGGCAGAGGAGCGCCACGCCGGAGAGCGCCAGGACGAGCGCGATGGCGAGCGCGTCGCCGCTCGCGCCCGCCCAGGCGACGTAGAGCGTCATGCACACCACGACTCCGAAGGCGGCGGCGCTCGTGATCGGGATGACGAACCGGCCGAGGCGCGCGCCCCGTATCGCGAGCAGGGCGGCCGCGCACACGATGGCCTCGGCCCCGAACGCCGCCACGAGCTTGCCCAGCCGGTCGGGGTAGAACGCCAGCTCGAGCAGGCCCGCCACGGCCGCGAGGCCGAGCATGAAGCCGAGCCCCAGCCCGGTCCGCCGGGCAGTGACGCGGCGAGTCTCCGCCGCGAACGCGTCGTCCGCGTGGGGCTCCGATCGGTCGGCCATCCGGCGGTGTCCCCCGGAGGCACGGTCGACCCATCCGTCCCCAAAAGTCAAGCGAAATTTGCGCACGGTCGGTTCACGGTGAGGCCGCCTGCAGCTCCGCCGGCGTTGCGATCCGGTGCTTGGCCGCCGAGATCATGACGACGGCGAGGAGCTTCTGCCGATCGAGCTGGACTCCCTCCGAGGCAAAGAGCTGCCGGAGCGGCTCCACGAGGGCGCCGAGCACCGGGGGGAGCCAGAGGACCAGCGCGACCAGGAGGAGCCCGGCGAGGACGATGAATTCCGTCGGCACGGTCATCTCACCCTCCGAACCAGGCGGCGTGGTAGTAGCGGACGACGGCGGCGGCGGCGATGCCCGCGACCATCACCGCCGGCGACAGCTCGCGGAGCCCGCGCAGCGTGTCGCGTCCGGTGAAGGGCAGGAACGGCGTCGCCTCGTGGAAGGCGCGGAAGCCGGGCACGCCGAGCGCGAGCTTGCGCCGATCCTGATGCCAGGCGCCGACCAGCGCGAAGGCGACGAACCCGCCGAAGAAGGCGACGTCGGTCGTGCTCCCGTTGGGCAGCAGGTGGAGCGCGCCGAAGAGGGCGATCGACATGACGAGGGGATGGCGCGTGATCCGGTAGACGCCCCGCGGCGTCGGGTCGCCGGGCACGACCCCGGCCGGACTCGGCCGGACGAGGCTCGCCACCAGCATCACGAACGCGAGCCCCATGCCGACGTAGATCGCCCAGCGGAGGCCCGTGCCCCGCTCCACGAGCCAGAGCCACCGGCCCGCGTGCTTGTGCGCGAAGAAGGTCCGGACGAGCGGGACGAAGAAGGCGAAGGCCACCAGCGAGTAGAGTCCCCGGAAGGGCCCCTCACCAAGGCGCCCGACGATCCGCTGCCGGACCGGCAGGCTGGACAAGACGAGGTGCGACCCGGCGAACCCGAGCCAGAGGAGCGCGACCAGCGCGGTCGGGGACACGGCCGCGTCCTGGCACGATGCGGAGGCTTCGACAAGAGGGGCTCCGTCGGCTACGCCTGGCCGCGCGGATGCCGGCGGCGCGCGCTCTCCCCTGGCTGCTCGCGGGCGTCGTCCTTGCGGGGTGTGCGGCGACGGGGCCGGGCCTGCGTGTCGCGCCCGAGGTCCTCGTCGACCTCCATACGCTCGACCCCTCGATCCGCATCGACATGCCCTACGCTACGCCGCACAACTTCACGGGAGTCGCCCTCTACCCGGTCGCGCGCTGCCTCGTCCGGCGCGACGTGGCGGAGCGGCTCGTGCGCGTCCAGCGGCGGCTTGCGGCCGAGGGGCTCGGGCTCCTGGTGTGGGACTGCTACCGCCCGTTCGGGGTGCAGCAGCGCCTCTGGGCGCTCGTGCCCGACGCGCGCTACGTCGCGGAGCCGGTCGTCCGCGACGGCCGTCCGGTGGAGGGCTCGAAGCACAACCGCGGCGCGGCCGTGGATCTGACCCTGGTCGACGCCGCCGGCCGGCCGCTCGAGATGCCGTCCGCCTTCGACGACTTCAGCGAGCGCGCCCACCGTGGCTGGGCGGGCGCGAGCCCGGCGGCGCGGCGCAACGTCGCGCGGCTCGAGGAGGCGATGGTGACAGCCGGCTTCGAGCCGCTGCCCACCGAGTGGTGGCACTTCGACGGCCCCGGCTGGGAGCGCTACGAGCTGCTCGACCGCCCGCTCACCGAGTGAGCCGCCCGCTCGGGGCCGGCGCCGGCGAGCCGAGCTGCCCGTGGGCGATCTCGATGTGCCCTCTCACCTGACGCGTGACCGGCATTGACGCTCTCATCCTGCCGGAGGTAATGGACAGGCCGGCTGGACCCGGAGAAGACGGCATCCGAGATGGAGTGTTCTCGGATCTCGTGACGGACGTTCGGATCCTCCACACGCTCCGGCACTCGCGAGAGGAGGAAGGAATGCGTTCCGTTAGCAGCAAACGTCGCCGGCTTGGGCTGATGGCCGCGGCGGTCGGCCTGACCTTCGCGACATTCGCGCCGGCCGCGATGTCGGAGGTCGCGGTCCGATTCCACAGGATTGACGGCTTCACGGCCCCGGGCACTCCGGCCGCGCTCAACAAGGTGGGGGTGCTGGAGATCGGGCGGAAGAGCGCGAGGAACGTCCTGGTCCTCAATCCCGGGACGTCGGCGAGCGCCGCATACTTCGCGCCGCTCGCGAAGACCGTCGTCTCGAAGGCGAAGGGCTGGCAGGTCTGGGCCGTAGAGCGCAGGGAGAACCAGCTCGAGGACCACTCGATCCTCGACCGGGCCAAGGCAGGAATGGCCACGAGTCAGGAGCTGTTCGACTACTACCTCGGCTGGCTCAGCAACCCGGACATCACGACCCACTTCCAGTTCATTGCGGATTCGGACGTCGCGTTCGCACGTGAGTGGGGAATGCGCGTCGAGATCGAAGATCTGCGGCGCGTGGTGCAGGCGGCGAAGAGGCGCGGGGGCAGGGTCGTCGTGGGTGGCCACTCGCTCGGTGGCTCTATCACCACGGCCTATGCCACCTGGGACTTCGACGGGGAACCCGGCGCCAGGGGTCTCTCGGGCCTCGTGTTCATCGACGGTGGCAGCAGCCCGACCCCCGTGAGCCCGGAGCAGGCAACCGAGTCGCTTCAGAAGGTGCAGAGCGGCTCACCGTGGCTGAGCTTCGGCGGCATTCCCGCCCCGTTCGCCGGCCTCTTCAACGCGGCCGGCTCGACGGGCGCGCTGATCGATCCGGACGCGCCTTCGATCGGGCAGGCCTGGCCGCTGCTGCCGGCCATCCTGAAGCCCTCGATCCGGGTCACGAACCTGGCCCAGTACGGGTACGCGCTCGACACCGAGACCTCCCCCCCGAGCCTGATCGCGGCTCAGGCGCATCTCGGTCACCTCGCCGCGAGCGGCGATCCACGTGGCTGGGACCAGGCCGGTGAGATCACCCCGATCCAGCGTTATGCGGAGATGTTCTCCGGGACGGGGCTGAAGGGCCTGGACGGCACCGCCTGGTACCACCCCCAGCGCCTGCGAGGAATCTTCGAATATGCGCCTTCGGCGCCGCGCTCGGAGGGCAGAGGGTCCTGGACGCCGCAACGATCCTCGCCAACCAGTCGAACATCCCGCAGGCGAACCTGACGCTGCTCGACCGCCACGAGACGTACGCCCACAACGACCCCAACTCCGCAAGCCCGCAGAACGACTTCGTGGACGTGCTCGTGCCGTTCCTCGCGAAGATCAGGCGTGGTAGGGCCAGCTAGCTAGCGTGCGGCGCCACCAGCGTGCTCGACACGGCCATCGACGCACCGAATCGAGACCCCGCCTGCAGGAGCAGTGATCCCCGGCTCGCCCACCGGGGAGGGGGATTCCCCGTCGCAAAAGGAATCCCACGAGGTCGGCGACCTCCCGGTCGAGCTTCAGCCCAAACTCCTCCGCGTGCTCCAGGAGGGGCAGTACGAGCGCGTGGGCGACGACGCCACGCGCGAGGTCGACGTGCGCGTGATCGCGGCGACGAACCGGGACCTCAAGGCCGAGGTCCGGGCGGGACGCTTCCGCGAGGATCTCTACTACCGTCTGGGCGTTTTTCTGATCGAGCTTCCCCCGCTGCGGGAGCGGAAGGGTGATATCCCACTCCTCGCTTCGCACTTCGTCTCCCTCGCGGCGCGCAAGCTCGGCGTCCCCGAGCCACGGATATCGATGGAGGAGTGGGAACAACTCAAGGGCTACGACTGGCCGGGCAACGTCCGGGAGCTGCAGAACGTGATCGAGCGTACCGTGATCCTGTCCCGGGGCGGCCGGCCACGCCTCGATGCCATCGTCGCCGATCACCCGGCGCACGAGGGGGTCGGCGCCTCCGCCGGCCGCTCACCCGCCCGAGCCGGCGGAGATCGTCCCGGAGGGCGAATGGCGTCGTCGGGAACGAGCGAACCTCGTGGCGCCACTGAAGCGTGCAGGAGGACGCATCTACGGTCCCGGGGGCGCGGCGGAGCTCCTCGGGGTCAAGCCGTCCACGCTGCAATCGCGCCTCAGGGCGCGCAGGATCCACGCACGCGACCTGCACTGACCTCGCGCGTCCCCGCAGCAGATCCGTGACCGCCATCCTCCCCGGTGCGGCTCGCGTGGACGCGTTACTCCGACGAGTCGAGGCGGAGCCGGCTTCCTCACAGCGACTCGAGGAACGCGATGAGCGCGCGACGGTCCCCGCGCGCCAGCGCCTTGAACCGGTCGCGAGCGGCGGACCCTTCGCCGTCGTGCGCTGCGATCGCCTGCTCCAGCGTCGATGCACGGCCGTCGTGCAGGAAGCGCTTGGCATCGCGGAGGGCGATGAGCGGCTCGGTGCGGAACTCCGACGGCGTCGCCAGCCCGAGGCAGATGTCGGCGAGGTCCGGCCCCATGTCGTGCAGCAGCAGGTCGGTGTAGGCGGGGAACTCCTTGCGGTCGAGCGCGTGGACGGGGCTCCGGCCGGTGCGCAGCGTCGGCACGTGACAGGCGGCGCAACCGATGTCGGAGAACAGATGGCGACCGCGGCGCCCCTTCCGGCCGACCTTGGCGGGGGTGGGGCCCGCGAGGAAGCGCACGAAGTCGTCGGTGAGGTCCAGCTCGGCCTGCTTGATCTCGGGCTCGGGTACGGGATCGACGCCCGGCGGGATCGGCTTCCCGCCGATGTTCTCCTCGGTCGGCTGCGCGGGGTTGGTGACGCCGATCTCGGCGACGAACGCGCCGGCGTTGAACTCCGCGAGCGTGGGGACGAACGCCTTGCGGCCGAACCGACCGAGTCGGCCGTCGACAGAGCGGTTCGGGCGGCCCGAGATGCCGTCGCGGTTCCGGTCCTCGGGGTCGGCGTAGGCGAGGATGTCCGCCTCGGGCACGAGATCGAGGAGCCCGCGTGCAAAGATCGCCGTCGTGGTCCTCAGCGCACGCACCGTGGCCAAGGGCGGGAACGGCTCCTGATCGATCCCCAGCGCCTGCTCGAGCTTGGGGGTCGCGTGTTGCTGGATCACGAAACCGCCCTCCCCGACCAGCGGGTCGCACACCCCGCCGCGGAAGGCGGTGGCCTGCACCTCGACCTCGTCCCCGTGGCCCCCCGGCTTCGGGCTCTCGTGGCACTCGCCGCAGCCGGTCGAGTTGTAGAGGGGACCGAGCCCGGTCGCGGGCGTGAAGGTGTGCTTGAAGACCTCCTTCCCCCGGGCGAAGCGATCGCGCTGCTCGCGCGTCAGCCCCCGCAGCGGATCGCCGGGCCGGATCGCCTTGTGGCAGGCCGCCGCCACGCAGAGGGCGGCGAAGCCCGAGCAGAGGGCGGCCCGCCTCACCGCGTGTCCCGCTGCTCGATGCGCTCGGCGACCAGCCCGGCGTCGGTCAGCCGGCAATCGGCCTGGATCACGTCGCCGGGTTTGATCTCGCTGACGCGCAGCGAGCCACCGCCGCGGACGACCGTCGTCTCGGGCGTGCGGATGTGGACGACACGAAGTGCGTAGCCGACGCCGGTGAGGAGATCGAGCCCTCCGAGCTGCACGGCGTACACGGTGCCGCGGTACGTCTGGGGTTCGTCCGCCCCTGCCGGGGCAGCCGCGGCGGCAAGCAGGGAGAGGGCGACGACTGCCGCCGCCCGGGTCAAGCGCTTCATGGGCCGTCCCTAGTGGCGAAACGGCCCGAGCGAGTCAAATGCGTCGGGCGGCGCGTTCCAACCGGTCGTGGTAGGACGAGAACGTGGCGAGTAGTCTGTCTGAAAGCGCGCTGGTGGTTGACTCAGCCGGCTCACCGCCTATCAAGGAAACGGCCTCGCTAACGAGCTGACGACGGACACGTGGAATGACCGACCGAAGCCATAGCGTCGCGGTGGTCGTCGGCGTCGGCGCCGGTCTGGGTGCCGCGCTCGCGCAGCGCTTCGCGGAGCGATACGCGGTGGCGCTCGTCGCGCGCGGCCAGGAGAAGCTCGACGCCCTGGCGACCGAGCTCGGGCGCGCGGGCGGCAGGGCCCTCGCGGTCCCGGCCGACGTGAGCAAGGCGGACGAGATCGAGCGAGCCGCCGAGCGCATCCGCCGCGAGCTCGGCGAGGTCGACGTGCTCCTCTACAACGCCGCCATGCGCCCGTTCGGACGGCTCATGGAGACCAAGCCCAGCACGTTCGAGACCACCTGGCGCGTGAATGCGTTCGGCGCCTTCCTGTGGTCGCGGGCGGTCGTCCCCGCCATGCTCGCCCGGGGACGCGGCGCGATCCTCTTCACGGGCGCGACCGCCGGAACGAAGCCATTCGCCACCTCGGCAGCCTTCGGGCCCGCGAAGTTCGCGCTCCGCGGCCTGGCGCAGGTGATGGCGCGCGACCTCGGCCCGCAGGGCGTCCACGTTGCCTACGTGAACATCGACGGCGCGATCGACATGCCCTTCATCCACCAGCTCCGCCCCGACCTCCCGAAGGAGGACATGCTGCAACCGTCGGCGATTGCCGAGACGTACTGGCACATCGCGCATCAGGACCCGAGCGCCTGGACGCAGGAGGTGGACGTGCGTCCCTTCAAAGAGAGGTTCTGAGGCAGGATGGATATTGACGGGGTTCCACTCTACCTGGTACGGCATGCGCCGATGGCACCGGCCCTGAACCTCGCCTCGTGGCGAGCCATTTGGGCATCGAGTCTGCTCGTCGCGCTCGCCCTCTCGGGCACTGCCAGAGCCAGCCTCTGTACGGGCGGATGCTTCGCGCAGCGCAGAGTCTGCAGAGAAATCGCGAACAGAGATCGCCACCTCTGCAAGGGGAACTGCCTGGAGCGCACCGAAGGAACGTCGAGGGGTGAATGCGTCCGGCAATGCCTGCGTCCGCTGCTCGATGCGGAAGATACCTGCCGCTTCGAGGCCCGCGTGACCTGCCGACAGATATGCGACGGAAGCACGCGTTGTATCGAGGCTTGCGGGAAGCAACTGCGCCTGTGCGGCAAGAGCGCCGTGAAGCAGGCGCGTCGGTGTCTTCGCAGCGGATGCCGTGGGCAGCTTGCTCGCCTTGCGTGCTTCACCGACTGCCTCACGGCGCTGCGAGCGGGAGCCGCGGGATGCTTCGCAGGGCTGAATGCCTGCGCCCCCGTGTGCCGCGGGGAGTCGTCCACCTCCACGACCAGCACGACGCTCCCAGGGAGCGGGTAGCGACCTGTGCCGTGCGCCGACGGCGCCTACGGGTTGGTGCAGTCGAGCGTGCCGGAGCGCGGCGGGTCGTCCCGAAGCGCGAGATCCTGAAGCCGACGGCGCGGCTGATCACCGGGCCGTCCGGCGCCACGCCCGGGCGCGGGTGGGCGATGTCTTGCCCGGTCGGGATGATCCACTGGCCCTTCGGATCCCCGTGAGCCGACTTCACTCCCCGCCGCGTACGCTCCTCGGTTCCCAGCCGCGGATCTCCCGCGGGCCGGCTTCCGACGGCATCCCGCGCCGTTGACATCGGCGGGCCCCCTGGGGGACAAGCCGAAGACATCGCGAGCCACCGAGTAGAAGAACCCGCAGGAGGCCAGGGCGGGGTTCGCTGCCCGTCCTGCGGCCACGAGAACCGCCACGACCGGCGCTTCTGCACGGAGTGCGGGACGCGACTCGGTCGCAACTGCAGGACGTGTGGAACGCCGGTCGAGTCCGGCGAGAAATTCTGTGGGCACTGCGGCGCCTTGCTGACCGGAGTCACCGCGCCGGGACCCGAGCGGTCCCCCACGACCTACACGCCGAGGCATCTCGCCGAGAAGATCCTCACCTCGCGCGCCGCCCTCGAAGGCGAACGCAAGCAGGTGACGGTCCTCTTCGCCGACGTGAAGGGATCGATGGACCTCGCCGAGCAGGCCGATCCCGAAGTGTTCCACCACGTCATGGAGCGCTTCGCTGCCCTCCTCGCCGAGGGCGTGCATCGCTTCGAGGGCACCGTCACCCAGTTCACCGGCGACGGCATAATGGCGCTCTTCGGCGCGCCTATCGCGCACGAGGACCACGCGCGCCGGGCCTGCCACGCGGCGCTCAGTCTCGTCGAGGAGATCCGCCGCTACGCGCGCAGGCTCCGCCTCGAGCAGGGCCTCAGCTTCTCGGTGCGCATGGGGCTCAACTCCGGCGAAGTCGTGGTCGGCTCGATCGGCGACGACCTCCGCATGGACTACACCGCGCAGGGGCCGACCGTCGGGCTCGCGCAACGCATGGAGCAGCTCGCCGAGCCGGGGAAGGTCTATCTCAGCGAGCATACCGCGCGGCTCGTCTCGGGCTACTTCCGGCTGGAGGAGCTCGGGCGGTTCGCAGTGAAGGGCGTGCGGGCGCCCGTGCGCGTCTACGAGCTCGCGGGCGTGGGTCCCCTCCGGACACCGCTCGAGCGCTCGCGCGCGCGGGGCTTCTCGCGCTTCGTCGGCCGCGAGGAGGAGACGGCGGCGCTCGAGGCGGCGCTCGGCCAGGCGGTCGACGGTGCGGGCGTGGTGATCGGCGTCGTCGCCGATGCGGGCGTCGGCAAGAGCCGCCTCTGCCACGAGTTCGCGGAGCGGGCCCGGGCTCGGGGCGTTGCCGTCCACGCTGCTGCCTGCGTCCCGCACGGGAAGATGCTGCCCTTCCTCCCCGTCGTGGAGCTCCTGCGGAGCTACTTCGGCATCGCGGACACGGACCGCGAGGAGGAGGCCCGTCGGAAGATCGCGGGCACCATCCTCCTGCTCGACGCCGCGCTCACGGAGGCGCTCCCGCTCCTGTTCGACTTCCTCGGCGTCCCCGACCCCCTACAAGAGCGCCGAGGAGGCCCGGACCGACGCCGAGGAGCGCGATCCGAGCGGCGGCTGCTGCGGATGGATCCCGAGGCACGGCAGCGGCGGCTCGTCGCCCTCTTCCGGCGGCTCGTCGACCTGCGGAGCCGGCAGGCGCCGATGGTCGTCCTCGTCGAGGACCTCCACTGGATCGACGAGGCGAGCGAGGCGCTCCTGGCGGCGCTCGTCGAGGCCTTACCCGGAAGGCGCGCGCTGCTCCTCGTGAACTTCCGGCCCGAGTACCGCGCGGGCTGGACGCAGGCGGCGCCCTTCGCGCCGCTCGTGCTCCGCCCGCTCGGCCCGGAGGCCGTCACGGCGCTCCTCGAGGACCTGCTCGGCCGCGACCCCTCGGTCGCCACGCTCGCGGACGGCATCCGCGGGCGCACGGCCGGGAACGCCTTCTTCATCGAGGAGGTCGTCCAGGCGCTGGTCGAGGCCGGCAACCTCACCGGCGCGCACGGCGCCTATCGACTCGCCCGCCCGGTCGACGACCTCGCCGTCCCGCCGAGCGTGCAGGCGCTGCTCGCGGCGCGGATCGACCGGCTGCCGGAGCGGGAGAAGGCGCTCCTGCAGACGGCAGCGGTAATCGGGAAGGAGTTCGCGGAGCCGGTGCTCCGGCGGGTGAGCGAGCTCCCCGAGGTGGAGGTGGAAGAGGGGGTTCACAACCTGATCGCCGCGGGCATGGTCGACGAGGAGGAGCTCCATCCCCGCGGGGAGTACACGTTCCGGCATCCGTTGACGCACGAGGTGGCGTACCGCTCGCAGCTCGCCGAGCGGCGGGCGCGGACGCACGCCGCGGTGGCTCGGGCATTCGTCGAGCTCGACCCGCACCGGCTGGAGGAGCGCGCCGCGCTCCTCGCGCACCACTGGGAGGCGGCGGGCGAGCGGCTCGAGGCCGCGCGCTGGCGCCGCCGCGCGGCCGAGTGGGCCGGCGTGCGCGATCTCGCCGAGGCGGCGCGCAGCTCGCGGAAGGTGCGGGAGCTTCTCGCGGCCCTGCCGGAGACTCCCGAGACCATCGAGATGGCCACGTGGGCGGGGATCTGGTTGCTGAACTTCGGCTGGCGCCTCGGCCTGTCGGAAGAGGAGGCGGCGGCCATCTTCACGGAGGGAATGAATCTCACCCGCCGGACGGGCGACGCGCGTGCGCGCGCGGGGTTCCTCAACAACTACGGGATGGTGAGAGGCATGGCGGGGGCGGTCCCGGAGGCCCTGGAGCTCGTCTCCGAGGGCACCCGCCTGGCGGATGAGAGCGCCGACGTCGGGTTGCAGGTGGCCTCCCGGGTCGCGCTGGTCGAGGCGCAATGGATGGCGGGCCGCTTCTCCGCCGTGCTCGAGACACTGGCAGAAGCGCTCGGGCGGGCGGCGGAGGGCCGGCGGGGACCTGCCGGGACCGGCTTCGACCCCTACATCTGGCTCCTCTTGATGAGAGGGGCGGCCCTCTTTCAGACCGGCCGCGTGGAGGAAGGGGCGCGCGAGCTCGACCACGCGCTCGCCCTCGCCCGCGAGGCCCGCGAGGAGGAGGTGCTCGGGTGGGCGCACGAGATGAGCGTCTACCCCGCCGAGCTCCGGGGCGACGCGCAAGCCGCGCTCGACCACGCGCGCCAGGCGGTCCAGATCGCCGAACGGATCGGCAGCCCGCTCTCGCTGGCGTCGGCATACTACGCCCTCGGCTGCGCGCACGCGGCAGGCGAGGATCGCAAGCAGGCCGCGAGTGCCTTCGAGCACGCGCTCTCGATGGTCCGGCGGCGCCGCACGGCGCTCCACTGGGAAGCCCTCATGCTCGCCCAGCTCGCCGAGGCGCATGGGGAGCCGGGCGAAAGTGAGCGGGCACGCTCGGAGACGGAAGAGGCCGTCCGGCTGGCGCGCGAGCGCTCGACCCGAGCGATCGAGTGCCGCGTCCTGCTCGCCCATGCACGCCTCCTGATCCGGACCGAGGGGCTCGCACGTCGCGGTGCGATCGAGACGGCGCTACGGCAGGCGCTCGCCCTGCTCGAGGAGACCGGTGCGCGCTGCCATGAGCCGTTCATCCTCGTCGAGCTGGCGGCCCTCGCGGGCCTCACGGGCGAGCAGGCCGCCCGGCGTGGTTTCCTCCGCGAGGCGCATCGCCTCTTCACCGAGATGGGCGCGACGGCGCGGGCGGAGCAGGTGGCTCGCGAGCTGGCGTTGACCTCGGTGTGAGGTGATCGAATGCCGCGCATCACGCTGATCGTCTCGACCCGCAAGGGCCTCTGGCTCTACCGCAGTGCCGACCGTGCGCGCTGGGAGGCCGACGGGCCGCACCACTTCGGCTGCCTCGTCCACCACGCCGTGCTCGATACGCGTGACGGCCGGACGCTGCTCGCCGGGGTGCGCACGGGCCACCTCGGCCCGACGGTGATGCACACCGACGACGGCGGGAGGTCCTGGCGCGAGGCGCGCCAGCCGCCGGCCTTCCGCACCGGAGAGCCACGCGGCCGGGCCGTCGACCACGTCTTCTGGCTGACGCCCGGTCACCCGTCCGAGCCGGGCGTCTGGTACGCCGGCACCTCGCCCCAGGGCCTCTTCCGCAGCGAGGACGGCGGCGAGACCTGGCAGGGCGTCGACGGCTTCAACGACCACCCGATGCAGCAGGCCTGGGTCGGCGGGGACCAGGACGCCACGCCCGACGGCCCGACGCTGCACTCGATCCTGGTCGACCCGCGCGATCGGCGTCACCTCTACCTCGGCATGTCGGGCGGGGGCGTGTTCGAGTCGCTCGACGGCGGCGAGGGCTGGCGGCCGCTGAACCGCGGGGTGGCGGCCGACTTCCTGCCCGACCCGAACGTCGAGTTCGGCCACGATCCCCACTGCGTGCAGCTCCACCCGCGGCGCCCCGACCGCCTCTGGCAGCAGAACCACTGCGGTATCTACCGCCTCGACCGGCCCGGCGACACCTGGGTGCGCGTCGGGGATGCGATGCCCCGCGACGTCGGCGACATCGGCTTCCCGATCGCGCTCCACCCGCGAGATGCCAACACGGTGTGGGTCTGTCCGATGGACGGCACCGAGGTCTGGCCGCGCACGAGCCCGGGCGGACGGCCGGCGCTCTACGTGACGCGGGACGCGGGCGCCTCGTGGCAGCGCCAGGACCGCGGCTTTCCGGCCGAGCAGGCCTGGTGGACCGTCAAGCGCCAGGCGATGTGCACCGACGACCTCGACCCGGTCGGCCTCTACCTCGGCACGACCAACGGCGAGATCTGGGCAAGCCGCGACGAAGGGGCGAGCTTCGCGTGCCTCGTGCGCCACCTGCCGCACGTGTACGCGACCGTGGCGGCGCGCGAGGCCTGATGCGGGTGCGGCTGCCGACCCATCTCCGCGCCTACACCCAGGGCCTGGCGGAGGTGGAGGCCTCGGGTGCGACCCTCGCCGAGGTGCTGGCCGACCTCGACCAGCGCTATCCCGGCCTCCGCTTCCGGGTCGTCGACGAGCAGGGACGCATCCGGACCCACATCAAGTTCTTCGTCGGGGGCGAGTTGGTGCGAACGCTCGCCGCGCCGGTCGGTGCGCGGGAGGTGCAGATCGTGGCGGCTCTGAGCGGCGGCTGAGATGCGGCGACGTCGGCGGCTGTGGGCCCCTCACGCCTGCGCGTCCGGCGGCCATGGTCCGTGGGTCGGGGCGGCCTGGCCTGGAGACGATGCCCCGATCACCTGCTCGATGATCCCGAAACTGGGTGCACAAGGGGAGGAAGGCATGAACGACGTGAAGACGGATGTCGTGTTGTACGAAGTGCGTGACCGGATCGGCACGCTCACCCTCAACCGACCGGACCGGCTCAACGCATGGACCGGTGGGCTCGCGCGCCGCTACTACTCGTTGTTGGAGGACGCCGCGGCTGACCCGGATGTCCGCGTCATCGTCGTGACGGCCGCCGGCCGCGGCTGGTGCGCGGGGGCCGACATGGACAGCCTCCAGGGTGGCGGGGACTCGGACGACCCGGGCGCGGTGGGTCTCGACAGGCCCATCTGGTTCCCGACGACGATCCCGAAGCCGATCATCGCGGCGATCAACGGCGCCTGCGCGGGCATTGGTCTGTGTGCGGCCCTCATGTGCGACCTTCGCTTCGCGGCCGCCGGCGCGAAGTTCACCACGGCGTTCGTCCGGCGCGGGCTCGTCGCGGAGCACGGCAGCTCGTGGGTGCTCCCTCGGCTCATCGGGCACGCTCGCGCGCTCGACCTGCTCTACTCGGGCCGCGTGTTCCTCGCCGAGGAGGCCAAGGAGCTCGGCGTCGTCAACCAGGTCTTCGCTCCGGAGGAGCTCGTCGATCGCACGCGTGAGTACGCCAAGGACCTCATCAGGCACTGTTCGCCCAGGTCGATGGCGACCATCAAGACCGAGATCTACCGCCACTGGAACATGGAGCTGGTGCCGGCCGTGAAGGAAGCGAACGAGCTCATGGTGCGGTCCTTCGGTTTCCCCGACTTCAAGGAAGGCGTGCAGAGCTTCGTCCAGCGCCGGGACCCCGACTTCGCGTCGCTCCCGGCCGACTACGAGGTGCTACCGAAAGAGTGGAATTAGGCGCCTGCCCGCCGGGCTTGCCGTAGTTCAGGGGGCGCGTGAGTGCCACCTCGCTCACGAGTGCACCGAAGGAGACCCGCATGACCGCGGCGTACGTGCGACGGGAGAGCACGGGGAGGCGCCTCCGGCTCGGTCGAGCTGCTCGAGGCGCGATCGACCCGGACCGTCGATGGGAGGACCTCCGTCAGGGGCTCCGTCCCGGAGCATGCCAGCCCGCTGGCGCGCCCGCCCGAGACCGCTACCGTCATGCGGGGAGAGACGAGGAGGGAGCGCGAGGGGCAGCGAGCAACGAACGGCGACATTCAAGCGGCCGCCGCAGTTCCCGGGCTTGACCGCGAGGTGCGGCCGCGTCAGCGAGGCAACGGGGGACGTGCTCACTATCCCCGCGGCCTCGTTCTCCCTCCTGCTGCTCGCCAGCCTGATGATACCGACCGGCGCCCGCGCGGCGCCGCGCCCGCTCCGGATCGTCACCATCAACGTCCTCCACGGCGGCATCACGTCGGAGCTCACTGGCCGCGGCCAGCATCTCGAGGAGCGCCTGACCATGGTGGTGCGGGAGCTTCGCACCCTCGACGCGGACGTCGTCGGCGTCCAGGAGGTGTCACGTGGACGACGGCGGGGGGACGTCGCCGCGCGCCTGGCCAGCGCCCTCGGCTTCCAACACGTCTACGCGCCGGCCGCCCCTCGCTGGCCGCTCGTTTCGCGGGTGCTTGGCCTCGAAGAAGGACCGGCCGTCCTCAGCCGCTTCCCGATCGTGACCTCCCATGTCCACCCGATCGACGGATGCGGCGG
>VBKJ01000098.1 GCA_005879795.1 Deltaproteobacteria bacterium | reverse complement strand
GACCGAGCCCCTGCCGCCCGCCAGCACCACCAAGGTGATGACCGCGGTCCTCGCGCTCGAGAGCGGCCGGCTCGACGAGAGCTTCCCCGTGAGCGAGTACGCCGCCCGGACCCCCCCCTCGGGGATCCACCTCCGAGCGGGGCAACGCATGCGGCTCAGGAACCTGCTCTACGCCGTGCTGCTCAACTCGGCCAACGACGCGGCCGAGGTGGTCGCCGAGGGCGTGGGCGGCTCCGAAGAGGTGTTCGCGGCGCACATGACGGCGCGCGCACGGGAGCTTGGCGCGGGCACGGCCCACTTCGCCAACCCCCATGGGCTGACCGCGCCCGGGCACGAGGCGAGCGCGCGGGACCTCGCCGTGATCTTCCGCCACGGGCTCGACCTGCCGCTCTTCCGCGAGATCCTGGAGACGAGGAGCGTGCAGGTGCCGCTCGAGTCGGCCCGCGTCCAGTGGGTGGCGCTCCACTCGCACAACCGCCTGCTGAGCGGCTACGCGTACCAGGTGATCGGCAAGACCGGCTACACGCGCCCGGCGCGCCGCTGCTTCGTCGGCGCGGCGCGCCACGGTGATCGCGAGCTCATCATCGCACTGCTCGGCGCGCGCGATCTGTGGGCCGACGCGCAGCGACTCTTCGCCTACGCCTTCGGCGAAGCGCCGGCGGTGACGATGGCGCACGCGCGGACGCGCCACCACCGCAGGCTCGTGCGGCACGCGGCCGCCACGCGCGTCAGCTCCGAGGGCGACGACAACGCCACGGCCGACCCGCGCATCGCGCGCTACGCGGTGCGCCTGGGGCCGTATGCGAGCCGGCAGGTGGCCCTCGCCACGCGCTCGCGGCTCGCGCAGCGCGGCTACCAGGTGGCGGTCGCGGGGCGCACGCTCCGCATCGGCGCGTTCACCAGCGTGACGAAGGCCGAGCGGGTGGCGACCCAGCTCCGCCAGACCGGCTACCACCCGGTGCTGGTGCTGCTGTAGGGGGGCGGCCTCCTACCGGCGGGCGCGGCGGTAGCTCATCGGCGCGGCCGGCGCCGGGGGCGTGAACGAGAGGCGGCGCTTGCCGCGTGCCGCGTGGCGCTCGAGCGCGAGCGCGATCAGCCGGTCGAGGAGTGCGGGATAGGCGAGGCCGCTCGCCTCCCACAACTTGGGGTACATGCTGATCGCGGTGAAGCCCGGCATCGTGTTGATCTCGTTCACCAGGATGCGCCCGGCACGCTCGAGGAAGAAGTCGACACGCGCGAGCCCCGAGCCATCGACGGCACAGAAGGCGCGCAGCGCGAGCGCGCGCATGGCCTCCGCGGTCTCGGCCGGGATGCGCGCCGGGATCACGATCTCCGCCCCCTGCTCGACGTACTTGTCCGCGTAGTCGTAGAACTCGCGCGAGGGGATCAGCTCGCCCACGACGGACGCCTGGGGGGCGTCGTTGCCGAGCACGGCGCATTCGAACTCGCACCCGTCGACGGCCTCCTCGATGACCACCTTGGGGTCATACGCTCCCGCCTCGGCCACCGCGGCCGCGAGCCCCGCCGCCGCCCTCACCTTCGTGATCCCGACCGAGGAGCCCAGGTTCGCCGGCTTGACGAAGCAGGGGAAGCCGAGGTCGCTGCCCACCCGCCGCGCCAGGACCTGAGCGTCCTCCGCGCCGATCCGCGTCACCAGCCAGCGGCAGACCGGGATGCCGGCATCGCGGAAGACGGACTTCATGATCGCCTTGTCCATGCCGACGGCGGAGGCGAGCACGCCGGCGCCCACGTAGGGGACCTGGGCCAGCTCGAGCAGGCCCTGGATGGTGCCGTCCTCGCCGTAGGTTCCGTGCAGCACGGGGAAGACGACGTCGAGCGGCGTCACCCGGCCGTGGCCGAGTGGCAGGAGGCCGTGGCGGGTGGGATCGGCGGGCAGGGTGACCTCGCTCCCGTGCTCGGGGATGGGCGCCAGGTCGCGCTGCGCCGCCTCGAGGACCTTCAGGCTCTCCGGCCCAGTCAGCCAGCGCCCGTCCTTGGTGATCGCGACCGGCACGACCTCGTAGCGCGCCGGGTCGAGCGCCGCGATGATCGACGCGGCCGAGCGCAGCGACACCTCGTGCTCGCCCGACCGGCCCCCGTACACCACCCCCACCCGCATCCGCCGCTCCATGCTTCCTTCCTCCGCCCCCGCGGCCGCGAGGTCAAGCAGAGGCCGCCCGCAGGTCCGAAGTGCAGTGGGCGCAGCGCGTCGCCCGCACCGGGATCGTGGACAGGCAGAGGGGGCACTCCTTCGTGGTGGGCACCGCCTCGGGCGCCGGCGGCTGCCTCTTCAGCTGGTTCACCCCGCGCACGAGCAGGAAGATCACGAAGGCAACGATCAGGAAGTTGATGAGCGTATTCACGAACGCGCCGTAGGCGATCATCGGCACGCCGGCGGCCCTGGCGGCGGCCAGGGAAGGGTACGTCCCGCCCTTCAGGGGGAGGAAGAAGTTCGAGAAGTCGATGCCGCCCAGCAGCGCGCCGATCGGGGGCATGAGGACGTCGTTCACGAGCGAGCTCACGATGCCCCCGAACGCGCCCCCGATGATGACGCCGGCGGCGAGGTCGAAGGCGTTCCCGCGTGCGATGAACTCCCTGAAGTCCTTCAGCATGGGTGGTCCTCCTTGGTGGCGGGGGCCTGGGTAGCAGCGCTTGTCGGGCCTCCTCAAGGGTGCGTTATGCTAATGGAGAGCAGCGACAATTATTAATTTGCCTCATGCAGGCCGGGCCCGTACCGTGTACGCGGAAGGAGGAGTCGCCCATGGCCACCGCGTTCGCTATTGCAGTTCCTCCTGCGGCGCTGCCGCCCGCCTCGACGATCCTCGTGTCGGTCGGTGCGCCACTCGTCATCGCGGTACTGGTTGCCGCTTCCGTGGTGATCGGCGCCGTGTTCGTACAGGCCGCGCTGTCGGCTCCGTCGAAGAGACGGCCGGCGCCGCACTCGATGACGCACGCGCGCGGCACCGCGCCCGCGCGTCACGCGGCGTGAGCCGCGGATTTCCGTCTTTCCTAGTTGACAGAACCGGCGGAACTTCGCTAAGAGAAGGCGCACTGAGTTCAGTTCGCGTCTTCCGTCGACTCGCCGCGCTCAGCCCCGAAGCGCGCGTCCCGGTGCCGTGTTCTCCGGGACTCGTGTGTTCGCGCGGGGAGCGAAGAGCGATGGGCGCACGAAGCTGAGCGCGGGAGGGGAGAAGCGGCGCTTCTCCCCAGCTGTGGACAGGGTGCTGTGCCGGAGGCTTGGGGGGGAACGGTGGAGCCAACGGGGATGGGGGCAAGAAGAGTTTCGATCGCGCGAGCGATCGATTCTCGCCCCGGGCCTCCGGCAGAGCGCCCTGCTACGCGACTGGAGGCAGATCTCTCGGATTGATGGGTTGCCCGTACGAGAACTCGACCTGGTTCCCGTCCGGGTCCGTGACGATGCAGAAGTAGCCGACGATCGGGCCGGCGTAGATGGGCTCGAGTGCCAGTACCCCGTCGGCGCGCGCGGCCGCAGCGGCCCGATCAACCTCCGCCCGCGAGGCGACGGCGAAGCCCAGGTGCTGGAGGTTGGTCGGCCCCGCGCGCCGCTCGCCAGGCACCTCGAAGAGGACGAGCACGAAGCCGGGATCGGCCTCCTGCCGGGCCAGCCAGACGACCCGGTGGCCATCCTCGGCCCGGTCGTGAACGACCTGCCAATTCACGTGCTTGCGGTAGAAAGCGATGCTGCGGTCGAGGTCCTGGACGCCGAGCGCCAGGTGAGTGAGCCTGGGCTTCACGCGAGCGCCCTGGCGATCCGAGCGGCGAGCGCCTCGGCCAGCACGCGCCGCAGGTCGGGCAGCTCAACGCCGGCGGCCGCTGCGTGCCCGCCCCCGCCCAGGCTCGCGGCCAGCCGCGAGAGGTCGACCATGCAGTCGGGCGAGCGGCGCAGGCTGACAGCGAGGCTCTTGGCGTCGTAGAGAGCGAACACGGTGTTCCGCGCGGTCTTGCCCCAGGCGTCGGCGATCTCGCTCGGGTGCCCGTCGCACACCGCGGTGACCAGCGTCGCCTGGCCGAGCGGGCGCTCGGTCCGGCTCGCGTTCGCCACCGCGAGGCTGTGGGCGATCTCGGCCTCGACGCGCGCGCGCGCGGCCGCCATGCGCGGCGAGTACGTGACCTGCTCGTCGACGGCGAGGAGTTCATCGTACGCCTCCTCGCCGAGCGAGCGCACCACCCAGGCGAGCTCGCGCGAGCCCGGCACGCGGTGCAGCCAGCGGTCGTTGTCGTCCGCCATGGCGATCAGCGGCGCGAGCTCGGCGAAGCCGGGCGCCGCGCGCCCCTCGGCGGCGAGCCGCCGCTCCAGGTAGTCGTAGACCAGGCGCGAGGCGGCGAACTCCTCGCTCAGCACCCGGTCGGCGAAGGGGACGTCCACCTTTCCGGCCGCGAAGCGCTCGAGCGCGGTACGGTGGTGGTCGATCCAGTAGATGCGGACGCCGGCTGCGGCGAGCGCACGCAGATGGGCGTCGGTCTCCGGCTCGCGCCACGAGATGTCGGTGATCCACAGCTCCATGTCGCGGACCGGGTCGAGGGCGAGGCCGCGCAGGACCGCATCGATCTCGTTGTTGGCGGCGAAGTGAGGGACCACATCGGCGCGCCCCCGCTGGTAGCGCGCGACCGCCACCGCTGCGGCGACGCCGTCCAGGCAGTGGGGACCGTGGCTCACGACGTGGACCCGCTTCGGCATCGCCGGAGCGCGCATTATTCCCGATCCGCCGGGCCGGTGCCAACGCGGGAGCGGCTCGCGAGCGCGAGCTGCCCGCCGTCGTAGACGACCCGCTCGCCCTCGAGACGCGCGAAGGCGGTCAAGCGGTGCGGCTCCGGCGGCGCGGCCGCCGAGATGACGTGGCGGACATCGATCGCGCGCGCCACGAGCGCGTCGGCGACGAGCTGGCGGTGGCAGCGCCACGGCACCGCTTCGGCGCACATGACCGCGGTCCGGCGCGCGGCGGCGAGCGCGAGGAGGCGGGCGAGCTCGGCCGCGAACTCCGCCGTCTCCATGTGGTCGGCATAGGCGCGGAAGCTCTGGCTCCGCCAGGCGACGTGCGGCGATCCGGCACGGCTGCGGCGGCGTCCGCCGAGCCCGGGGAGCCAGGCGTACTCGAGTCCGGCGCGCGCGAGGGCGCGGGAGAGCGCCTCGCGCGCGAAGTGCGGCTGCCGCCGCGAGGCCGGGAAGCGCCGCACGTCGGCGATGCCCGCGACGCCGTGCGCGCCGAGCAGCGCGAGGAAGTCGTCGAGCGGGAGCGTCGAATGTCCGACCGTGTAGACGACCACCCGAGAACTGTAGCAGAAAGTCCGTCATGTGGTGGGTGGCCGTCGCCGCGCTGATCGCCGCCGGCTGTCCCACGCCGGCGATCTACAGGGAGGTCCACCCGGGCCTCTCGTGCGAGCGCGCGACGCGCGTCACGTATCGCACCCTCGTCGCGCTCGGCTACGCGGTGACCGAGGTGGTGCCCGCCACGCCCGAGCGGGCGGGGGTGGTGAGCGGCACCAAGCCCGGCCCCGAGGGCAACGTGCTGACCGGGCGCGTCGTCATCACCTGCGATGCCGAGGGTGCGGTGCTGAAGCCGGTCGAGGAGTCGCTCGTCCCGGACTACGAGTTCAGCCGCGGCTTCGGGTACAGCTTCAAGGAGCTGGTGAAGCACCCCGACGTCGAGGAGCCGCGGGCCGGGCGCGGCCTCGAAGTGCTGGTGCACGCCCTCTCGCCTCAGGAGGCGACGCTCGACCTGGGCGGCGTGGCGACGCTGGGCGGCGCCGTGCCGGTACGCGTGACCGTGCGCAACAACACCGCGCGCGCCGTGTCGATCGATCCGTCGCGCATCGACCTCGTGCCGGCAGGGGGCACGGCGAGCGGGCCGCTCGCGGGCGCCGACCTCGAGCGTGCGCTCGCCCCGGGGGCGGCGGGTGCGCGCGTCGGCGCGGAGCCACTCCGCGCCGCCCGCATCGCCGCCCACACCACGGCCGCCGGCTACCTGGTCTATCCGCCGGGCGTCTATCGCGAAGCGCGCATCTCCATCGAGGACGTCGAGACCGGCGAGTCCGAGGGCTTCGTCACCCCGGTAGAGTGAGCAAGCAGGAGCGCGGCCCGAGGCGTCGCGCATGCGGCGGCGGCGGGGGTGCCGCGCGCGCGACCTCCGCAGGCCCGCGCGCGCCTGCAGCTCCCCGGGGGGACGCCGTAGCCTACGGGCGCGCGCGTGGCCGAGGACGCGGGAGCGCGCGCGGCACCCCCGCCGCCGCCACCCCGTCACGATGTCGGGCGCCTCCTACTCGCACACTCGCGGCTCCATCGCGCGCAGCCGCGCCTCGAGCTGGTCGCCGCCGGTGCTGGTGGCGCGGCCGCGGGCCGCGCGCAGGAGCGCGCAGGCCTGCGCCTTCTGTCCGTCCTCGGCGAGCAGCGTCACCTGCGCGACGCGCGCCTCGTACCAGGCGGTGCCGCCGGGTGGGCTCGCGTCGAGGACGGTCCGCCAGTAGGTGAGGGCGTGCTCGCGGTCGCCCTGCGCCGCGGCCGCGCGTGCGGCGCCGCGGAGCGCCTCGGCCGATGCCCGGTCCGTCTTGAGCACCTCCTCGTAGAGCGCGCGGGCCGCCGCGGCGTCGCCGGCGCGGAGATCGAGGTCCGCGAGGACGATTCGGTTGCTCCCATCGCCGCCCTCTCGCACGAGGACGGTGTAGACCTTCCGCGCCAGCGCGAGCGCGGGCGTCTGCTCGGCGGGCGCCGCGCGCTCGGCGCGCGTGGCGAGCTCCCGCCCGACGCGCGCGAGCGTGCCGCGCCGCTCGGCCGGGTCGGCGCGCAGGGCGAGGAACGCGTCGAGGTCGCGCGCGGCCTCCTCGAGCTGCCCGGTTGCGACGCGGGCCGCGAGGCGGAGCTCCAGGGCGCGGGGGTGGATCTCCTTCGCGTCGGGGTAGTGCTTCTCGAAGCCGTCGAGCAGCTCGACCACCGCGCCCTGGTCGGGCGGGGTCGCGCCCGCGGCCACGACGGCGCCCAGGAGCGCCGCGCGCGCGCCGAGCCCCTTCTCGGCGGCATCGCGCGCGAAGGCGCGGAGCGCGGCCAGCACCTCCTTGCGTCCCTCGTTGCCCTTCCCCAGCATGGCGACCCGGCACTCGAGGTCGCCCAGATGCGCGCGCGCGGCGAAGGGGCCCGGGCCCACCTGCGCGTACTCGGCCTGGGCGCGCTTGCACTCGCCGCGGGCGCGGTGCAGCTCGGCCAGGAGGTAGCGCGCCTCGGCGGCGCCGTCGGCCTTGGGATGGGCGGCGAGGTAGGCGTCGAGCGCCTGCTCGTAGGCCGGCGTGAGCGACGCATCGCTCGCGCGCGCGCTGTCGAGCGCGCGGAAGCGGTAGTATCCGGCCTCGCGCGTGCGCGCCGAGTCGGGGAACTCGCGGAGGAGGACCGCGAACCGCTCCGCCGCCTCGCGCGCCTGGCCCGCGTTCAGCCGGCAGCCCGCATCGAGGAAGAGGATCTCCGGGCGGAGGCGGGCGCGCGCGCCGTCGTGCACCCCCTCGCTCGCCTCGGCGAGGGGCGGCACGTCGCCGCAGCGGCCGCGGTCGACGGCGAGCTGCGCCAGCAGGAAGAGGCCGTAGGTGGAGTGGACGCCAGCCGGCGTGCCGCCGCCCAGCCGCTCCGCGGCGAGGCTCGACACGCGCGCCGGCCACGGTCCGCCGCGCGCCGCGAGGCCGCGCGCCAGCGCGGTCGCGTCCTTCTCGGCCGGCGCATCGCCGGTGGCGGCGCGGGGCAGGAGCTCGCCCAGGCGGGCGAGCAGGACCTCGGGACCGTCTTCGCTCGGCGCCTTCCTGCCGCTCGCCCGCCGCTGCGCCTCCTCGAGCGCGGCGCGCGCTTTGGCGCCTACCTGCGGCGTGCCGGCGGCGGCGGAGAGGTCCTCGATCGCCTTGCCCGTCTCGCCGAGGTCGAGGAAGGCGAGGCCGCGGCCGTAGAGGCTGTCGGCGTAGATCTCGGGCACCTCGTTCACGAGCAGGAACTGCGAGAAGCCCTCGACCGCCTTCTGGAGGAGCGCCCGCTTCTTCGCCGCGTCGCCCACGAGCTGCGCGCCCTGGTAGCGCACCCAGGCGAGGTGGTAGGCGGCGACCAGCGTCATGACCTCCGGGTCGCGCCAGCGCGGGCTGCGGTAGAGCTCCTCCAGGTCGCCGTCGCGCTCGATCACCTCGTCGCGCATGCGATCGAGGCGCGCCTGGAGGCCGTCGCGGAAGCGGGCCAGGTCGGCCTCCAGACCGGGCCAGGCGGCGGCCGCGCGCTCGCGCTCCCCCCGCTCGAGGAGCCCGTAGAAGGTGCGACTCCGCTGCTCGAGCTGGGCGAGCGCCGCGCGCTCGCCGCCCTCCTGGGCGCGCGCCGGCGCCGAGGCGGCCAGCAGCGCGACCAGCGCCGCGCCGGCGAGCGCGCGCGACGTCACTCGGAGGCCAGGGCGAAGCCGGTGGCGCCCGCCTCCTTGGCGAGCCCGAGCACGCGCACCACCTCGCCCAGGATCACCTGGCGGTCGCCGGCGAGCACGACCACCTTGTCCGGGCTGCGCGCGAGCGTGTCGCGCAGCACGCTCGCCAGCGAGGCGTCGTCGCTCGGCACCGGCCGCTCGTTCACGAACACCTCGTGCGACGGCGTCATGGTGACGAGCACGCCCTTCGGCTGCTCCTCGCTCTCGGCCGCCTTGGGCAGGTCGACGTCGGCCGCCGGCCTCACCATGGCCGAGGTGGTGATCATGAAGATGATGAGCAGCACGAGGAACACGTCGGTCAGCGGCGTCACGTTGATCTCGGCGACGATGTGCCCGCGCGTGTGCGCCCTAAACAGCGCCATGGCCCCTCCGCGCCGCCGCGACGGCCTCGACCAGCCGCGCGCAGCCGATGCGCAGCGCCCCGTCGATGCGCTGGACGCGGTTCTGGAGGTAGTTGTAGAAGACGAGGGAGACGATGCCGATGGCGAGGCCGAGGGCCGTCGCGATGAGCGCCTCGGAGAGGCCGCCCGCCACCACGCCGAAGCCGCCCGTACCGACGATCGCCATGCTGTGGAAGGCGCGCATGATGCCGACCACCGTGCCGAAGAGACCGATGAAGGGCGCCGAGGAGCCGATCGTGCCGAGGACCCAGAGGTAGGCGCCGCAGCCCTCGATCTCCTCGAACTGCCGCTCGTCGGCGACGCGCTCGAGCTCCTCGAGCGGCGCCTCGGACGCCGCGCCGAGCACGTCGCCGAACACGCGCCGCGCCGGGCAGAGCCGGTGCCGGCGCACCGCCTCCGCCGCCCCCGAAAGCTCGCCGCGCGCCAGCAGCGGGACCAGCTCGGCGGTGAGCGAGCCGGTCGACGTGACCGCGCCGCGCAGCGTCCAGAGCCGCTCGAGCGCGACCCCGAGCATGACGATCGAGCACACGATCAGGGGGTAGGTCGAGATCGCCGCCTGCTGGATCAGGTGGACGACATCGAGATCGACGTTCTCCATCGAGATTCTCCTCTTGCGAATCAGAAGCCGCGCGCGATGCGCGCCACGTCCCGCTCCCAGCCGGGTCCGAAGGTGAGGACGAGCAGGTGCCGGACGAGAGCGCTCTGCTGTCCCATGGCGATCATCTGCCCGCCGCCCTCCCGCGCCATCTCGCCGAAGCTGTCACTCACCTCCCTGTAGAACGCGGGGAGCGGCGAGACCTCCTTCAGGTCCTCGTTGTGCAGCCACCTGGCCATCTGCCGCTCGAACTCCTCGTGCAGCATGAGGCTCACGTCGATGGTGCTCACCACACCGCCCTTCCCGCGCCAGTCGGCGATCAGCTTCTTGATCGCGGACACGTCCTGCGGATGGGGCGGCGAGCTGCCGACCAGGATGATGACCTTCTTCGCATCGGCGCGCCACTTGAGCTGGCGCATGGCGCACTCGAGGCCGTCCTTCACCGCCTCCTCCCAGTCGCCGCCGCCCTCGGCCACGATGCCATCGAGGAAGGTCTGCACTTTCTTCACGTTGAAGGTGAGGGCCGTCCACTTGACGAGGAAGGCCTCGCTCTGCCGGGGGCCGCCCCTGGCGCCCTGGTCGTCGTCGCGATCGCGGTAGGTGACTGCACCGACGCGTGCGGTCGGCACCAGGCGCTGCATGCTGGCGGCGAGGTCGTCCATGCGCCGCTTCAGGTCGTCGATCACGTTCTGCATGCTGCCGGTCGAGTCGATGACGATCGCGACATCGAGGCCGACCTTCCTGAGGCCGCCCACATACCGCCCGAACGACGTGCCGAGCGACCACCCGGCGCCCCCGCCCCCTTCGCCGATGCCGAAGCCGCCGACACCCGCGCCGGCCGACGTGAAGCGCGAGCCGAGATCGAGGCCGGCGCCGACCGGACGCGCCGGCGGTGCGAAGTGCACGACCGGGGAGGCCGGCCGCGGCACGGCGGGCTGCGGCACGACGATCGCCTGGGCACGCGCGGGGCGGAGCAGCTCCGCGAGCGCCTGCTCCGCGTTCGGATCGCTGGGCGGCACGGGCGCGGGCAGATCCTCGAGCGAGAAGATCTCGCGTCGCCGCTTCTGCCCCAGGCCGGCGCCGCCGCCCGACCCGATGCCGAGGCCGGGACCGATGCCGAGGCCGAAGCCGCCGCTCGCGCCGAGCACGTCGAAGAAGACCATGAGGGCGAGGAGCGCGTGCGCCGCGGTCGACACGCCGAGTGCGGCGAGCAGGCGCCGCGGGCGGGGTCCGGAGGTAGGGATGGACAGTGCTGCGGGAGTCATCGGACGACCGCGCGAGCGGAAGCTATGCGTGCCCCCGGATATCGACCGCTGTCAAGCAACGCCGCCGCACGGGCTACCACCGGAGCCGCGCGCGCAGCGCCCGCGCCTGCGCGCGGCTGAGCGCGACCTCGCTGCCCGCCGGGTCGCGCATGACGAGCTTGTGGCGGCCCCCGAACCAGGGGACGACCTCCTTCACTTGCCCGAGGTTCACGAGGCTCGACTTGTGGGCGCGGAAGAAGTGCGCCGGGTCGAGCCGCTCCTCGAGCTCGCGCAGCGTGTAATTGGTCATGAAGGCGCGCTCGGCCGTGTGGGCGTAGACCAGGCGGTATTCGACCCCGAACCACAGCACGTCCGTCACCGGCAGGATCAGGATGCGCTTCCCGCTGTGCACCGGCACCTGGCTCACGTAGACCTTGCGCTGCTCCTCCACCCGGCGGAGCACGCGCTCCCAGTCCGGGGCTGCGTTCGCGGCGCCCAGGCGCGCACGCACGCGGCCCACCGCTTCTTCGACGCGGCGGCGGCCGAAGGGCTTCAAGAGGTAGTCCACCGCGCCCACTTCGAAGGCGCGGATCGCGTACTCGTCGTAGGCGGTGGAGAAGACGACGTGCGGGGGTGGCTCGCGCAGCGCTCGCAGCACCTCGAAGCCGTCCATGCCGGGCATCTGGACATCGAGGAAGACGAGGTCGGGACGCTCCTCCTCGATGAGCTTCAAGGCCTCGACGCCGTCGGCCGCCTGGCCGAGGAGGCTGACGTCGTCCAGGCCGGAGAGGAAGCCGACCAGGCGGTCGCGCGCCAGCTTCTCGTCGTCGACGACGAGGGTGCGGATGGCGGCCATGGCTAGCCTAGGCCGCGGCCTCGGCGGGGCGGAGCGGGAGACGGAGCCGCACCCGGGTGCCCGTCCCGGGTGCGCTCGTGATCTCGGGCAGGTGGGCGGGGCCGTAGAGCCGCTCGAGCCGATCGCGCATGTTGCGCAGCCCGATGCCCCGCTCGTACAGACGCTCGAAGGCGGCGGCGGGCATGCCGAGGCCGTCGTCGTCGACGACCAGCTCGAGGCAGCCGTCGGCGAGCGCGGCGTCGATGCGCACCGTGCCGCCGCCGCGCTTGCGCGAGAGACCGTGCCGCACCGCGTTCTCGACCAGCGGCTGGAGGATCAGGGTCGGGATCAGGTGCTGGAGGCTCGGCGGCTCGATGTGCGTCTCGAGGCGCAGGCGGTCGCCGAAGCGGGCGCGTTCGATGTCGAGGTACGCGTGCGCCATCTTCAGCTCGTCGGCGAGCGGCACGAAGTCCTTCTCGCCGTGGTGCAGCACGTAGCGGAACATCTCCGCCAGGCGCTCGACGCACGCCTCGGCCCGGTCGGGGTCGGCGCGGATCAGCTGCGCGATCGAGTTCAGGCTGTTGAAGAGGAAGTGCGGGTTGATCTGGGCGCGCAGCGCGGCGAGCTGCGCGGAGGCGGCCAGCTCGACGAGCTCGTGCTCGCGGTGCTGGAGCGAGAGCACGCGCTGCCAGTACTGATGGTAGCCGATGAGCGCCAGGAGCACGGTCGGGATGACGGGTGCGAGTGCGTAAAGGCGCACCACCATCTGCTCCTGCTCGGGCGTGACCGTGATGTGCTTCCCGATGCCGGTGGGCGCCCCGAAGAGCGAGGGCGCGCCGCGCAGCGTGGCGATCAGCTCGGTGGTGAGCGTGGAGAGGACGGCGAACGTGAGGAGCGAGACCAGCACCTGGAGGGTGATCTGGGCGAACAACGTGCGCGCACGGAGCCGCGGGAAGACCCACCGCCAGAGGCCGTACACGACCGCCGCATAACCGAGGGCCGGCACCACGAAGGCGCTGAGGGCCGTGAAGGCGCCGAGGGCCGTCCACCTGCGCCACAGGAAGACGTGGAGGAAGCCCAGCTGGAGGCCGATCGCGGCGCCCGTCCCGAAGACGAGCAGCAGCATGCGGTTGGCCCGGTGCGGTTGCGGCATGGCGGGTGGCGCCGGCGGCATGGAGCGGATTGTACCCAGGCCCGTCGGCCGCGACCACTGTGGGGCGGCGGCGCGCCTGCCGCCAGGATCCCGGCGCGAACGGTCGAAGCGCGGGCCGATTCGGTCGCGCCGTGGAGCTCAGCGGCGCGCAGCGGGGCGGAACTTCGGCAGCGTCACCTCGGGCGTGACTTCCTCGAACACGACTTCCACGGGCATGCCGATCGTCACGTCCCGCAGCGGGCAGCCGACCAGGTTCGAGACCAGCCGGGCCCCCTCCGCCAGCTCGACCACCACCACCGCGTACGGCACCTCGGCGGCGAAGCCCGGGTGGTAGACCTGGTGCATGACGGCGTAGCTGAAGACCGTCCCGCGCCCGGAGACCCGGGCCCACTCCGCCTCGCGCGAGAGGCAGCGGCTGCAGAGGTCGCGCGCCGGGAAGCGGTACGCCCCGCAGCCGCGGCAGCGCTGCACGACCAGCTCGTGGCGTCGCGCGCCCTCCCAGAAGGGCGCCATCTCGCGCGTGATCTGCGGGAGCGGCTTCGCGTAGGCCGTCACGACGGCTCCCGGGCGAGAACCAGCGTCGAGTGCGTGGAGAGGACGCCGCCGTTGCCGGAGACGAGCGCCACGTCGTGCTTCGCCACCTGGCGCCGCCCGCCCGCGCCGCGCACCTGGATGACGCCTTCCGAGACCGGCGTCATGCCCCACATGTAGAAGCTCGAGAGCTGGCCGCCGCCGGTGTTCAGCGCGAGCCGGCCGCCGGGGCCGGTCGCGTTCTCGGCGGCGAAGGGCCCGCCCTCGCCCTTGGCGCAGAACCCGTAGTCCTCGAGCGTGACGATCACGGTGAACGAGTAGCAGTCGTAGAGCTCGACCACGTCGACGTCGCGGAGCGTGAGGCCGGCCATCCGGAACGCCGGCTCGCGCGACAGCACGGCGCCGGAGGAGAGCGTCTCCGAGGGATCGCCGCCCAGGTGCCCCTGCGCCATGCCGCGGATGTAGACCGGCGGCTGGCGCAGGTCGCGGGCCCGCTCGGGGCCGGTCACGATGACGGCCAGGCCGCCGTTCGAGACCAGGCAGCAGTCGAAGAGGTGGAACGGCTCCACGATCCAGCGCGAGCGGTGGTAGTCCTCGAGCGTGAGCGGCTGCGCGTGCATCTGGGCAGCGGGGTTCAAGTTGGCCCACCTGCGCTGCGCCACCGCGACCGCGCCCAGGTGATCCTGCGTCGTGCCGTACCTGTGCATGTGACGGCGGGCGACGAGCGCGTACATCGCGTTCACGCCGAAGTAGCCGTAGGCCGCCTCCCAGCCGCGCACGAAGCCGTAAGCGCTGCCGCTCGAGCTGCGCTCGCCCGCGGGCTGCTCGGGCTTGAGCGGCGCGTCGGAGAACACGCACGCGACCGTGGTCGCGAGCCCGGCCGCGATCGCCTGCGCGGCGTGCTGGATCATGGCGCACGCCGTCGCGCCGCCGAGGTTCATGGTGGCAGAGAGGCGGAGATCGCGGAGCCCCATCGCCTGCTGGAGCTGGAAGGAGCCCATGCCCATGTCGGCCCAGGCGAGACCGGGGTTCAGGAGGAGCCCGTCGAGGTCTCCGCGCTGGAGGCCCGCGTCCGCGAGCGCGAGCTGCACGGCATCCACCGCGAAGCCGAGCGGCGTGTTGCCGTAGACTCTCCCCTGCGGTGTGATGCCGAGGCCGACGATTGCGGCCGCGCCGGAGAGCGGATGGGCCATGCGGCGCGTCTACGGTGCGGGCGCGGCCCCGGTCGAGGCGCGACCGTCGAAGCGCCGCGACTCGCCGTGGCGCAGGACCGCGAGACGCTCCGCGAGCCCGCGCGCGCGCGCCAGCTCCTCGAGCCACCGGACCGGCTCGTCGATCGGCTCGTAGGAGACGACGAAGGTGCCCCAGTGGATCGGCACCATGTGGCGAGCATTCAAGTCGACGAGCGCTTGCAACGCGTCCTCGGGGTTCATGTGCACGCGGCGGAAAGCAGGGGGTTGGTAGGCGCCGATCGGGAGGAGCGCCACGTCGATCGCGTGCCGCCGGCCGTAGTCGCGGAAGCCGGGGAAGTAGGCCGTGTCGCCGGGGAAGAAGACCGTGCCGTCGCGGTGCTCGACGAGAAAGCCCGTGTAGCCACGGTCGTCGGGAACGAGGTTGCGCGTGCCCCAGTGCTTGACGGGCAGCGCGGTCAAGCGGACGCCGCGAATCGTCACCGTGTCGCCCCAGGCGAGCTCGATCACGTCGCGGTAGCCGCAGCCGGCGACCAGGTCCGCGAGATTCTTCGCCACCACCGCGACCGTGTCCGTCTTCGGCAGGCGCCGGTGCGTTGGTACGTCGAGGTGGTCCATGTGGCCGTGCGAGACGAGGACCACGTCGAGCGGGGGCAGCCCCGCGAGGGGAACGCCCGGCGCGACCAGCCGCTTCGGCAGGATGAGCCGCGAGGAGTACACGGGATCGGTGAGCAGCGTCACCCCCTCGAAGCGCACGAGGGCGGTCGCGTGGCCGACGTAGGTGACGCTGATCCCGCCCAGCGGCTCGGCTGCCACGCCCGCGCCCGCGGGGGCGGCGGTCGGGAGCACGAGCGAACGCGCCATCAGCCCGAGCAGCCTGCCCGGACGGTAGTCCTCGGCGGTGGACGCCACGCTAGCGCAGCAGGATGATGAAGTGCCGGCGCAGCAGATCGGCCTGGTCCTGGACGGAGGCGCTCCGGCGCGCGGCCATCAGGACGTCGAACAGCTCGCGGTCACCCGCCTCCTTCCGCGTTGCGGCGTCCTCGTGGAGCGCGTCCAGTATCTCGTGAATGACGCGCGGGATCTCGCGCTGCGGGATGACCAGGTCGCCGCGCCCGAGGGTGCCGCTCCAGTTCGACGCGTAAGGGCGGAGGACGTTGAGGATGCGCTCGGTGATGCTGCGATCGCTCCGCATGCCGGCCACCGCCGACAATAGTCGCCCCCCGGCGCACACGCAAGGCGGGCGGCGCGCTTGCGAGGCGCCGGGCCAGCCGCTACCCTCCGCGCCGGAGGAGGGGGCGGGCATGGTGACCACCTTCCAGCCGACCACGGCGTCGGCGGCGGTCGAGGGGCTGCCGCAGGTGTTCGATCCGGCGGCCGCGGCCGGGATCGAGGCGGTGATCCTGTTCGACCTGTCGGGCCGCGAGCCCGGACAGTGGACGGTGGTCATCCGGGACGGCACCTGCCGGGTGATGCACGGGCGCACGATCGAGCCGACCGTCACGCTCGTCATGGACTCCGACGTGTGGCTCGCCATCGCGCGCGGCGAGAAGAGCGGCCGCGACGCGTTCATGAACGGCGAGTATCAGGTGACGGGCGACCTCGCGTTCATGATGAGGTTCGGGAAGATCTTCCCGGTGAGCTGAGCGGCGGGGGGCGCGGCGGCGGGGGGCGGCGTCGGCGCTCCCGCTCGGGCGCCGCTGCGCGCAGGACCCCCGACTGCACGCCGCGCTCGGCGCCCTCGAAGGTCGCGGCGACGCCGCCCCCCGCCGCCGGGCGCGGGCGTCGCTCACCGCGCAGGTCTTCCCGGTTGGCCGGGTCGCGAGGAGGCCGCCGCCGAGGGGCGGTGCGCCGTGCGGGCGGGAGCCTCCGGCGCCCGGGCGTCAGAGCAGCGTGCCGCGCAGGATCAGGCTCGCGACCGAGAAGTAGATCACGAGCCCGCTCACGTCGACCAGCGTGGCGACGAAGGGTGCCGAGGCGCTGGCGGGGTCGAAGCCGATCCGGCGCAGGACGAGCGGGAGCATCGACCCGGCGATCGTCCCCCACATCACCACCCCGATCAGGCTCGCCGCCACGGTGAGCGCGATGGGCACGTAGTGGTCGCCGTAGGTGTGGAACAGGAGCTGCCAGACGAGGATGCGCGCCAAGCCGATCGAGGCGAGGATCGCGCCGAGCCACAGCCCCGCCCCGATCTCGCGGCGGACGACCCGCCACCAGTCGCGCAGCTTCACCTCGCCGAGGGCGAGCGCGCGCACGACCAGCGTCGAGGCCTGCGAGCCCGAGTTGCCGCCGCTCGAGATGATGAGCGGCACGAAGAGCGCGAGGACCACGGCGCGGGCGATCTCGCGCTCGTAGAACCCCATCGCCGTGGCGGTCAGCATCTCGCCCACGAACAGGATGGCGAGCCAGCCGGCGCGCTTGCGCACCATGCTCGCGAAGCCGATCTCGAGGTACGGCGCGTCGAGGGCCTCCATGCCGCCGATCTTCTGGATGTCCTCGGTGGCCTCCTCCTGGACGACGTCGACGATGTCGTCGACCGTGACGATGCCCTTCACGTGCCGCTCGGCGTCGATGACCGGGATGGCGAGGAAGTCGTGCTCGGCGAACAGGCGGGAGAGC
>VBKJ01000097.1 GCA_005879795.1 Deltaproteobacteria bacterium | reverse complement strand
CCAGCCGCGCGTGGGGTGACCACAGGGGACGGACGGGTCGGGCGTCGGCGATGAGCCGGGCAACCAGGCGTTCGTGGCTCGGAGGCGTCGCCATTCGTCAGCTCCCCAGGAGCTGCCGCAGGGCCCGGTACGCCCGATGGGCGCGCACGCGGAGCGCCCCGCGTGGGGAATGGCGCTCGCCCCGAAGCGCTTCGGGCGATTCAGTCGGATGCTGCTCGTCGGGAACTTCGGGAGCGGCCACATCGCGGCCTTCGACCGCCGCGGCCACCTTCGCGGGCTCATCAAGGATTCCGCCGGGAACGCTATCACCATCGATGGGCTGTGGGAGATCCTGTTCGGCGGGGGTGGCTCTGCGGGCGATCCCCACAAGCTCTACTTCACTTCGGGACCGGACGACGAGAACCACGGGCTGTTTGGAAGCATCGAGGTCGCGCGCGGGCGACCCTAGCCGGCTGCGCCTACTGGGAGTTCAACTACACCACCAAACTGGGTCCACCCACTGTACGAGCTCCTGTTCACTCCATCAGTGCGCGCGTCGGAGGGAAAAGGACAGCGACGACCGGTGAGTCGGCCCGCGGTACGATCGCGTCTTCCGGCCCGCCCCGCTCCCGACATGTCGACCCGCTCGCTCCTATCAGTCATGGGGAAATCTCCGCGAACGCCGGGATCGACTGTCGGGTGACCAGCGTGCCAATCTGTCCGACAGGGGGTCGGCATGTGCACGCGTGCCATCGCTATGGTTGCGACCTGCCTGCTGGCGAGCCCGGCCAGCGCTCGCGTCTGGCTGGTCTGCAACGGCAGCTCGTACCGGTGCCCGCGGGGTGCCGCCTACAAGAGCATCTCGAGCGTGATCCTGCGCGCCGGCCCGGGAGACTGGGTGCTCGTCTGGCCCGGCGTCTACCACGAGAAGGGCAGCGACGACGCGGGCGTGCTCATCACCACGCCCGGCGTTCACCTGCGCGGCATGGACCGCAACCTCGTGCTCGTGGACGGCAGCAACGGCGCCGCCGCCGCACCCTGCCCCGCCGATCCGGCGCTGCAGGACCTCACGCCCCGCAACGGGATCGAGGTCTTCAGGGCGAGCGGCACGTCGATCGAGAACCTCACGGTCTGCAACTATCTCTCCAGCACGTCGGGCGAGGCCGGCAACGAGATCTGGTGGAACGGCGGCGACGGGAGCGGCACGATCGGGATGGGCAGCTACTCGGGCAGCTACCTGACCGCGACCTCCATGTTCTACGCGGGCCCGAGCGAGCCGATGGCCCAGTACGGCATCTTCGCGAGCAACGCCGGCGGGCCCGGGAGCATCACGAACTCGTACGCCAGCAACATGGGTGACTCCGCCTTCTACGTCGGCGCGTGTCCCGACTGCAACGCGGTGCTGAGCCACGTGCACGCGCAGAACAGCGCGCTCGCCTACTCGGGGACCAACAGCGGGGGCAACCTCCGCATCGAGGACTCCGAGTGGGACCTCAACAAGACCGGGATCGTGCCCAACTCTCTCAACAACGACGACGCACCGCCGCCGCAGAGCGGCCTCTGCCCGAGCGGGACGGGCTCCTGCACCTTCATCCAGCGCAACTACGTCCACGACAACAACAATCCCAACGTGCCGGCCTTCGGCATCGCGGGCGAGGCCCCGGTCGGCGCGGGGATCGAGATATCGGGCGGGATGTTCGACACGGTGGTGAACAACCGGGTCGAGAACCAGGGCGCGTGGGGCATCGTCGTGCACGACTTCCCGGACACCGAGACGCCGCCCCCCGTCTCGCACTGTGAGGGCGGCATCCAGCAGGGGCCGGTCTGCCTGTTCAACGCCAAGGGCAACCTGGTGCTGCAGAACCAGCTCGCCAACAACGGCTTCTTCGGCAACCCGACGAACGGCGACCTCGCCAACGAGTCCACCTCGGACCCCAAGAACTGCTTCGACGGCAACACCGATCCTGCCGGCCTGACCAGCGACCCGCCCAACATTCAGAGCTCGAGCGTCGACGGGCCTCCGTGCGACGCGCCGGGACCGGGGGACTCGGGCGCGCTCGCCGCCCAGCTCGCGTGCGCGGCCGGGATCGCCCCCTGTCCGCCGGGATCGAGCTACCCGCAGCCGACGCAGGTCCGGATGCTGCCCCTCGCCCGGCAGGCCCCGATGCCCGATCCGTGCCAGGGCCTGCCGCGGAACCCCTGGTGCCCCTACACCGGACCGCGCTCGTGAGCGCAGCCGTGAGCGGGAGAGACCGATGATCGATCGTAGGGAACGGACAGGGCTGGTCACCGTGCTGGCGGCCGGCCTTCTCGTCGTAAACACGCCGGCGGTCGGCGCCGGGTCCTGTGTGTCCGAGGCAGGGCCGGTCGGCGCGGCGTTCGAGGACTGCAGCGGGGGCCAGGTCTTCAACCTCGTTCCGCCGGGCCAGGCCGGGACGTACAACATGGCCGACTTCCTGAAAGCTCAGGCCGGCCAGGGCTTCCCCCCGCACACGAGGGACCAGGAGCCGCTGTACGCGGACCTGCTCGACGTCGCCCCCAACTTGAGGGACGCCGACATCAGCACCTTCTACAAGGATGCGAGCTTCCTCGCGGACCTGAGCCAGGCCGAGCGGGTGGAGACGTTCCCGCTCCATCCGGGGACGGTGATCATTCGCGACAAGCAGTTCGGTGTCCCCCACATCTTCGGCGTGACCCGAGCCGATACCGAGTTCGGCTCCGGCTTCGCCTCGGCCGAGGACCGCCTCTTCGAAATGGACGTCCTGCGCCACGTCGGGCGGGCCCAGGTGACCTCCTTCGTCGGGCCGTCGCCGGCGAACATCGCGATGGACTGCAGCGTCGCCGCGTCCGCCGGTTACAGCGAGAGCGAGCTGCAGCAGCAGGTCGACGATTTCGCCGCTCGGCATCCCGACCCCATCGTCATCGACGGGGTGCAGACGACCGAAGGGCAGCAGATCGCCGACGACGCCCAGGCCTTCGTCGACGGGGTCAACGAGTACATCGCCGAGGCGCAGGTGGACGCCACCAAGATGCCCGCCGAGTACGCGCTGCTGCAGATCCCGCTCCTGCCCTGGAAGGCGACCGACATCGTCGCCACGGCGACGCTCGTCCAGGCCATCTTTGCCATCGGCGGCGGCAACGAGGTGGCGAGCGCTCTCCTCTACCGGTCCCTCGTCGATCGCCACGGTCAGGCGAAGGGCGCGGCGATCTGGAGCGACCTGCGCTCGCAGAACGACCCCGAAGCCCGGACCAGCATCAACACGAGCTTCAACTACGAGCAGGTCCCACCGGCCTCGAGCCTCGACCCGAGGTCGCTGGCCATGCCCCTGGCGCCCCCGACCGACAACCACTGCAACCCCGCTCCGAGCGCGGCGCCCGGGCAGTTCAGTGCCGCCGGCGTGACCGTGGACCTGACGCCGCTGCTTGCCGCTCTGCAACAGGGGCTGCCGCACGGCAGCAACGAGCTCATCGTCGACGCCGCCCACAGCGCGGCCGGGCACCCCATCGCCGTCTTCGGTCCCCAGACCGGCTACTTCGTCCCGCAGCTGCTCCACGAGATCGACCTGCACGGCCCCGGTCTGCACGCGCGGGGAGTCTCCTTCTCGGGCACCGAGGTCTTCGTCGAGCTCGGGCGTGGTGTCGACTACGCCTGGAGCGCCACGTCGGCCGGCGCCGACATCATCGATCAGTGGATCGAGAAGCTCTGCAACCTCGACGGCTCGCCGCCGACTCTCAGCAGCACGGCCTACGTGTTCAACGGCCGTTGCACGCCGATGTACGAGCGCACCGACGTGCAGTTCGGCAAGCCTTCGCCCGGGACGCCCGAGCCTCCGGTGCTGCTCACCATCCAGATCGAGCGAACGGTCCACGGCCCCGTGATCGGCCGGACCACCGCCATCGATCCCGGCACTGGCCAGCCCGTCCCGGTGGCGGTCTCCTCGCAGCGCTCCACCTTCGGCGACGAGCTGGGGTCCGCGCCGGCCTTCCTCGAGTGGAACGACCCCGACGTCATCCACGGCGCCACCGACTTCCAGCGCGCCGCCGGCAAGGAGACGGGAACCTTCAACTGGACCTACGTCGATTCCCGGGACGTCGCCTACTACATGTCGGGCCAGCTTCCCATCCGCAACCCTCACGTCAACCCCAACTTCCCGACCTGGGGCACCGGCGAGTGGGAGTGGCAGGGCTTCGTCCCCATCGATCTCTCCGCCGCGGACGTCCACCCGCGGGCGAGCACCGTTCCCCCGAGCGGCGCGATCGTCAACGGTACGCTGGTGAGCGGCTTCTTCACCAACTGGAACAACAAGCCGGCGCCGGGATTCTCGGCGGCGGACAGCAACTTCGCCTACGGCCCCGTCTTTCGCGTGCAGTCTCTGAGCGACCGCGTCGGGGCCATCCTCGGCTCGCGGCTGGCCACCCCGGCCGACGTCGTCAACGCCATGGAAGACGCCGGCTCGGTCGATCTCGACGGCGCGCAGCTGGTGCCGCAGATGGCGGCGGTGCTGCGCGGAGCCGCGTTGACAGCCGCGCAGGCGCAGGTGTTGAGCATCCTGCAGAGCTGGGCGGCCGACCCCTTCTGGGGAGCCGGGGTGACCGGGGCGCACCGCCGCGACCGCAGCGGCAGCGGCAGCTACGAGCAGGGCAACGCCGTCGCCATCATGGACAAGCTCTACCCGCGCCTGGCCCATGCGGTCTTCGACCCGTGGCTCGCGCCACGCCCCAACAGCAGCGACGGCGACAGCTTCGGCCTGCTCGCCGGTCTCAACCCGCTGAACGACCCGCCCCGGGCGCAGGGATCGGCCTACGACGGTGGCTGGGAAGGCTACCTGCAACGGGCGCTGCGACAGACGCTGAACCCGCGCATCCCGAACGGCTACTCGCAGGTCTACTGCGGCGGCCGCAACGGCCGGGGGGGGAGCCTGGCTTCGTGCCGGGCGGCGCTGAAGAGCGCGCTCCAGTCCACCATCGACCAGCTCACCAGCCTCTACGGGAGCAGCGATCCCGCCCGCTGGACCTGCTCGCGCGCCAACGACACCGGCGGTGCGGACCCGGGATCGGGGCAGAACGACGCCGCCAGGTGCAACCCCGAGCTCGACGACATCCAGTACAGCGCCGTCGGTGGGGGGACCGTGCCCTCCATGCCCTGGGTCAACCGGCCCACCTTCCAGCAGGTGGTCCAGTACCCGGCGCAGAGAGCGCCCTGAAGTCCCACAGCAGATCGCTTCAGTTCAGAGGAGCCGCGTGAACCGGCGCACGTCGGCGAACTGCTCGAGGTGGTCGATCGCGTCGAGCACCAGCGCCATCTGCGCTCCGGGCAGCACCTCCGCGGCGGCGAGCCGGAACTTGTCGTCGGCGGTGAAGCCCGCATTGACGTTCTCGCGGATGCAGTCGACGAAGCTCTTGTAGTCCCGGCCGCCGACGCTGACGGTGACCTCCGCGCCGAAGACGCCCATCGTCAAGTCGGGAACCATCTGGACCTTGTCGTACAGCGCACGCAGGCCGGGGTCGCCGACCCGGTCGTCCCGGTACTGCCGCTGCGTGAGCTCGCCGTCGCGCATCGCCGCGGCGAGCGCGTACGGACCGTCGAAGAGGAGCGCGATGTAGGTGAAGTCCGGCTGGTTCGGATCGAGGACGCGGTCGAGGATCGCGCTCTTCCCCTCGCTGAACATGGTCGCGCTCGAGGCCATGACGAACGGGATGCGGGCGAAGATGCGCTCGACCACGGCGGGGAGCGCCGCCGGGTCGACGCCGGCGGCGAGGAGCTGGCGGCGGACGTTCAGCGTCGCGTGGACCGCCGGGAGCTGGAAGCCGTCGGTCGGGTAGCGCTTGTTGAAGTACTGCCGGGCGAAACGCCAGTCGGTGCCGAGATCCCGGATGGCCCGCTCGAGGCGCCGGGGGCTCGCGATGTCGGCCACGCGGTAGAAGTAGCCGAGCGGGCTCTCGAGGAGGTCGCGGCGGCCGGTGAGCCCCTGGGCCGCGAGCTGCGCGGCGAGGACGGCGGTGTAGGCCGGCGCCCCGGTGAGGAGCCCCTTCGCGTCGGCCGTCCACGCGGGGATCGACGTCACCTGGGGCTGCGTGCAGGCGATCCCGGAGGCGTCGCGGAGCCCGTCCGGACCGAGACCGAGGAGCTTCGCCGCCAGCAGCGGAAGCTCCAGCTGATGGATGGCGAGCGCGTTCCCCGTGTGCAGCACGTCGGTCAGGAACTCGCCCGCCCGGGCCACGATCTCGTTGCCGGCGACGATTGCCGTCAGCACCTGCATGCCGCTCGTGCCCGCCAGCTCGCCCACCGCCAGCACGACCGGGACGATCGACGCCCCCGAGTGGGCGAGGAACGTCCAGTCCTCCCACTCGAGGAGCTGCGCGAGGAAGCTGTTCGCCATCGCCGCCTGGCGCGCGGAGGTGCCGAAGCGATTGCGCCCGATCACGGTGGCCTCGGACCGATCCTGGAACGAGCGGACGGCGCTCGTGAGCTTCACGCCGGGCGTCATCGTCGAGCCCGCGTAGATCACGGCGAGGATGCTCTTCAGCTGGTCCTTCGCGGCTCGAACCTGCTCCGGCGGAAGCTGGTCGAAGCGGAGCCCCTGGACCCAGCTCGCGAGCGTCGCGGTCACGCCGGGGGCGCGGGTCGCCCCGAGCGCCAGCTCCTCGATCGTCCCCGTCGGGTCCTCCTCGAGGTCGTCCACGAGCTCGAAGGTCGACGGCTCACCCTCGCACTCGGGGAGCCCCTGCCGCGCGGCGAGGTCGCGCAGCAGGTTGGCGAGGAACGCGGGGTCGTTGTCCGCGCCGGCGGGGATGTGTGCGAAGATGTACATGACGATCAGGCAGAGCGCGGCGCGGTTCGCCTCGTCGCGCGACGGGAAGGCCCGGCCGGCGACCAGTGGCGCGAGGCCCGTGAAGTCGCCGAAGAGGACCCCGTTCCAGTCCCCCTCGTCGAGGATCAGGTTCGCGTGCGCCGAGGGGTTCGTCCCCGGCGCGAGCGTCGCGCCCGCCGCGCCGAGGAACATGTTGTAGGCCCGGGGCGTGCCCGCCACGTGACAGTTGAAGATCCGGTTCGAGAGGAAGCGGCCGAAGCGCGTGAGCACGATCGCCGGCCCGGCCGCCTGCCACTTGGCGACGAAGGCGGCGAGGCCGGCCTCGGGTGTGCGGAGAGACTCCGGGACCGGGAGCGAGGTCGTCTGCGAGCTCGCCTCCGCGACGAGCTTGCCGAAGGCCGCGAGCGAAGCGAGCGTGCCCGCGACGGCGCTCGTGCCCTTGAGGAACGCCCGCCGGCCGAACGCCGTACCATCGAGAGTGTTCATCGTCGTCCTCCAGTCACCACCACCGCGCCGATCCCGGCGCGACCGTGACGCCGTAGTCGCCCGCCCGCCGCAGGAGCAGGGCCGAGGCGCGCTCGGCAAGCGCCGCCACGGTGAGCGAGGGGTTCACGCAGAGCGAGGTCGGCACCGCGGAGGCGTCGGTCACGAAGATGCCGGGGTGGCCGCGCAGCTCGTTCCGGTCGTCGAGGGCCGAGGTGGCCGGGTCGTCGCCCATGCGGCACGACGAGAGCGGGTGGGCGCTGAGCGTGTTGCGGTCGCCCAGCCAGAGGAGGTGCCGTCCGAGGCCGTCCTGCTCGACGATGGCGCGGGTCGCGGCGTCCGAGAGGTCGAAGCCCCGCTGCGTCTCGGGCGAGACCTGGTAGGTGATCTGGCCGACCCCGGCCGCGACCGAGATGCGCACGAAGTTGCCCGTCGGCGGCGGCGGGCCGAAGACGCCCTCGTTGTTGTCCTCGGTCATGTGGAGCACCGAGAGCCAGGAGCGCCAGCGCGAGGTGAGCGTCCGCTTGTCGACGCCGAACCACACCGGCGGGCCGTCGATCCCGTCCTCGGGCACGATGTTCACGATGGGCGGGAAGTAGATCTGCTCGAGCGAGAACCGCTCGAACTCCGGGAGCGTCGCATCGAGGTAGTCGTAGGTGATCGTCGTGATCGGCCGGCCGACGAAGTAGGCGTCGTACGCAACGCCCGGGGCGCGCTCGAGGCCGAGGAGGTCGTGCACCTTCGTCTCGTCGAGGAGCGCCATCGACACCCGGTCGCCGTTGGGGGAGAAATGGCGCCCGACCGCCGCGGGCATCGGGCCGAGCAGGGGCGCCGAGCGCTGGAGGATGACCGGCGTGCCCATGGCGCCGGCGGCGAGGATCACGAGCTTCGCCTCGATCGTGCCGCCGCCGGTCGAGACGCGGTAGTCGTCCGGGTCGAGCTGCAGATAGTTGACGGCGTAGCGGTAGCCGGGGGTCGAGGCCGGCCCGATCGACTCGACCTCGTGCAGCGGGCGGATCTCCGCGCCGCACGCCTCCGCGGCGGGGATGTAGTTGAGGAGCATCGAGCGCTTGGCGCCGAAGCGGCAGCCGTTCAGCATGAAGTTGCAGTTGGTGCAGCGCCCGAGGTCCACCGCGACCGGCACCGGGTTGCAGGTGTGCCCGGCGCGACTGCAGGCCGCGGCCCACACGCCGCCCGCATAGGGGATCTGCTCCCAGGGCTGCTCGCTCACCGGGAGGATGCGCTCCACGCGCTCGTACCAGTGATCGAGCGTCCGTCGGCTGATCGTCGCCGGCCAGATGCGGCGCCCGAGCGTCCCGCTGCGCTCGAAGACGAAGCTCGGCGCGCGCAGCGAGGCCGCGAAGTACACGACGCTCGACCCGCCCACGCAGTTGCCCGCAGCCACTTCGACGCCGTCGTTGCGGATCAGGTCGACGATGCGCGTGTAGGTGCCGATCTGGAGGTCGTGGGTGAACTCCTCGGTGCCCAGGCGCGGGCCGCGCTCGAGCATGACGACACTGGCGCCGCCGGCGGCGAGGTAGTAGCCGGGGATGGACCCGCCGAAGCCGGTGCCGATCACCACTACGTCTCTCGTCTCGACCGCCATCAGGGAGGATTGCCGCCCCTCGTGGTCCGCGGGTCCGTACTGGCGAGCTGCCGCCCGTAGGAGAACTCGGGAAAGCGCCAGAGGTCGTCGGGGTCGGGTTGCGGGAACCCGATGGCCGCCAGGCCCGGATGCCCGCCGCGCACGGCGTCGGCGAGGTGGAGGTGCCCGGCCGTGTGGTAGGCGATGAAGGCCAGGCCCGCGAGCGCGAAGTAGGCGAGCTGGTCGGGATCGTTGCCGTCGAGGATCTGGACGAGGAGCGCCGTGCGCTGCGCGAAGTCGAGCGACACGAGCGGCGGAACGGTGGGGTCGAGCACGATGCCGTGCGCGGCCGCGAAGGCTGTCGCGCGTGCGTTGAGCCCCGCTGCCAGCGCGGGAAGGGCCGGACCCGCCCCGGCCGCGGGGAAGCCCATCATATCGAGCGCGCCCGCCTGTACCGCGCCGGGGCCGGATGCGGCGCCAGCGATGGCACGATCGGTGGGCGAGCGCTTCTCGCCCGGGATGAGGGTGTCGGCGAACGCCTCGAGCGTTGCCACGGTGGCCGGGTCGCTCGACACCTGGGCGAAGGCGGCGGGCGGCCGTACGGCCCACGGCGCCGCCCTCCAGGCGAGGGCGGCGGCGGCCGCGGCCTTCAAGAGCTGCCGGCGCGTCACCTCGAGCGCTTCTGGCCCGCGCCCGCTCACGAGCGGCCCTTGGCAGTGCACGAGGGGGTCTGCGCGCACGCGAGCGGGCACGGGACGATCGCCGCGGAGCTCGCTATTCTCTCCGTGGCGAGACGCCGAGGCTGCATTCACGTTCCTTATAGGTTGCCGGCGAGCCAGGCGCGTATCGCGAAAACCGCGATTTGGCGCGCGACTTTGTGGTACGGCGGTGCCACCCGCCACGTGATCGAGCGGGTTTCATCGACTGGCCGCGAGAGCGTTCGGTCAGCCTCCCCGGTCCATGCTTCCCAGCCGCGCGCGTCCGGTATATGGCTGCCCCCGGCACCAGGGAGGGACGCGCACGGACGCGGTCGACTACAAGGGCGCCCGGACGCCGGTCCGCGAAGACCTCCGGCAAGCGCACCGCTTCATCCTGAGCCACATCGGCTCCCCGGGCACCTGGTGGAGCGGACCGGAGCGAGTGGCGATCGCGGCGGAGGCGCGCGGGACAGCCCACTGCGCGCTCTGCCGCGAGCGCCGGCAGAGCCTCTCGCCCGGCGCCGTCCAAGGACGGCACGATGGCGCGCACGTCCTCCCCGAGAACGTCGTCGACGCGGTCCACCGCATTCGGAGCGACCCGGCGCGGCTCTCGCGGAGCTGGTTCGACGGGGTGATCTCCGGCGGGCTGGAGGTCACGAGGTACGTGGAGCTCGTGAGCGTGACGAGTCTCATGGCGGGCCTCGACTACTTCGCCCGCGCGCTCGGGGTCGAGCGGCTGCCGCTCCCGGCTCCGCTGCCGGGCGCGCCCTCGCGTCACCGTCCGGCGGGGGCGAAGGCGGGCGGGGCCTGGGTACCGATGATCGACCCCGGGGACGCCACCGGCCCCGAGGCGGACCTGTACGGCGGCAGCGACTTCGTGCCGAACATCGTGCGCGCGCTCAGCCTCGTCCCCGACGAGGTGCGCGTGCTTCGACGCTCGACCGACGCGCACTACGTGCCCCTGGCGCAGATTCCCGACCCGACCTTCCATCGGGCGCTCGGGCGGCCGCAGATGGAGCTCGTCGCCGCGCGCGTGTCGGCGCTGAACCAGTGCTTCTACTGAACGGCGGCGCACGCGACACTGCTCCGTGCGAGCGGTCAGATGACGGGTCAGGCGGTCGAGCTGGCGGCGGTGACCGAGGCGGTGGCGGGCGACGCCGGCGTCCCGCACGGGGCACGGCTCCTCGCCTTCACGGATGCCGTGATGGGGGACGCCGACACGCTGCTCGCCCGCGAGCGTGAGGCGCTCTGCGCGGCGCTCTCGCCGGACGCGTTCGTCGATGCCTGCGCGCTCATCGCCGCCTTCAACGTCGTCGACCGGATCGCGGACGCGACGGGGATTCCGCTCGATCCGATGCTCCATGCGGCGAGCGGGGACGTGCGGGCCGAGCTACGGCTGGCGAGGTTCGGGTCGGCGGCGAACACGCCGGGCGTGGGGTGAGCCGGCGACCGGGAGGCTAGTATCCCGTTCGGTCGGGACGCTCGTCGCTCTCCAGGCGGCGCAGCCGCTCGTCGAGATCCTTCAGCTGGCGCTCGACGCGCTCCCGGAAGCGGCGGAGCTCCCGCTCCACGTCCGGGGGCAACTCGAAGCCGGGGACCTGGAAGGACCAGCGGCCGAGGCGCATGCGCGAGCCGCGGGCCGGCGCGAGCGCCACCCGGGTACTCTCGACCTTGCCGTGGCGCACGTAGTCGACGGGGACCTTGTCGCCTGGCACGTGGTCGTCGACGGCATCGAGGACGTCTGCCGCGTCCCCCACCGGTTTCCCGGCGACGCGCGTCAACACATCCCCCGCCCGGAGACCTGCCTTGCGCGCGGGACCCTCGGGGTCGACCTCGAGGACGAGCGCGCCGCGGTCAGCCTCGACGCCGAGGGCCTCGCGAAGCTGCGCGGTCGTTTCGATGAGCCGCACCCCGAGCTGCACGGAGACGGGGTTGAACGCGAAGCCCGAGGCGCCCGACGCGGCCGCTGCGAACCCGGCGCCGAGCAGGACCGCCGCAAGAGCGAGAGGCGACCGGCCCATCCGCGCGTTCAGACGGGCGCCCGGGGCTGGCGATTCACGCGCGCTGGCGTCCCGCTCACCATCGCCGCGTCTCTCCGACGGCGAGCACCCACGCCCGGTCGGGGCCGAGGTTCGCGGCCTCCGCCGCGGCGCGGAACCGGCGCGGCGGCTCGTCCGGCGGCTCGTCGGTCAGGTCGAACGTCCCCCAGTGCATGGCGACCGTGTGCCGCGCCTCGAGGTCGAGCGCGGCGCGCACCGCCTCATCGGGATCGAGGTGCACGAAGCGCATGATCTCGGCCGGCTCGTAGGCGCCGATCGGGAGCGCCGCGACGTCGATCCGCCCGAACCGCTCGCGCAGGGCACGGAAGCCGTCGAAGTAGCCGCTGTCGCCGGCGTGGTAGAAGCGGCGCGTGGGCCCCTCGATGACCCATCCCGCCCACAGGCGCCGTCCGTGCCCGACGATGGAGCGTCCCGAGAAGTGCTGCGCGGGCACGCAGTGCACCCGGACGGCGCCCATCTGCACGCTCTCCCCCCAGTCGAGCTCGACCACCTCGCCGCCGACGTCGCGGACGAGGTCGCCCATCCGCAGGCCGGCGACGAAGCGCGTGCCCCGCCTGGCGAGCGCCTCGATGGACGCCAGGTCGGTGTGGTCGTAGTGGTCGTGCGACAGCGTCACGAAGTCGATCGGCGGCAGCTCGTCGAGCGGGACACCTGGCGGGACGAGCCGCTTCGGCCCGGCGAACGACACCGGGCTCGCGCGCTCGGAGAAGATCGGGTCGGTCATGAATGTCACACCGTCCATGCGGACGAGCAGCGTCGAGTGGCCGATCCACGTGAGGCTCGGGTTCTCGAGCATGGCGGCGCGATCGTAGGGCACCCGCGGCGCGGCGCCGTCCCGCCCGACGAGCGACGTCCATGCCTTGCGCGCGAAGAAGGGCAGGGTGATGTCGGGACCCGGCCATGGTCGGGAGCCGGCCGTGTTCGTGAAGACGTCGCCGTCGCGCGGGGCGCCGGCGTGGGCCGGGAGGCCGCTCCAGGCGATCAGGAGGGCGGCGAGGATCGCGACCGGGCGCACCGAATCAGCATTGTGCCGATCGGCGGGGGAGAGGCAATCGGGGCGTTGCCGGAGCGCGCCCGTGTTTCGGATCGCGGGACGTCGTGACATGGTACGGCGACCGGCGTGCGGATGAGCCGAGGTCGGGTGAGGCGACGATGAAGAAGTCCCCGATGCGAGTCGAGCTCTACTACTGGCCGACGATCCAGGGGCGCGGCGAGTTCGTGCGCCTCTTGCTCGAGGAGGCGGGCGCCGACTACGTCGACGTCGCGCGAGCGAAGGGGGGAGTGGCGGCGATGATGCGATTCCTCGAGGGCGAGGAGCCGGGCGCGCTGCCGTTCGCGCCGCCGTTCGTGAAGGGGGGTGATGCGGTCGTGTCGCAGACCGCCAACATCCTCGCCCATCTCGCACCAAAGTTCGGGCTCGTGCCCGACGCCGAGGCGCTCCGCGCCGAGGCGAGCCAGATCCAGCTCACGATCGCCGACTTCGTCGGCGAGATCCACGACACCCACCATCCGATCGCCGGGGGCCTGTACTACGAGGACCAGAAGAGGGAGGCGAAGCGGCGTGCGCAGGACTTCGTCCAGGAGCGGATGCCGAAATACCTCGGCTGGCTCGAGGACCTGCTCGCGCGCAACGAGAAGAGCGAGGGACGGTGGCTGGTCGGGCGCGATCTCACGTATGTCGACCTGTCCGCGTTCCAGGTGATCGAGGGGCTGCGCTACGCCTTCCCGAATGCGATGGCGCGGATCGAGCCGAAGATCCCCCGGTTGGTCGCGCTGCGCGATCGCGTCGCCCAGCGGCCGCGGATCGCCACGTACCTGACATCGGAGCGGCGGCTGCCGTTCAACCAGCAGGGCATCTTCCGGAGGTATCCCGAGCTGGATGCGCCGGCGCCGCGTCGGGTGGCGCGCGGCGCTCGCGGGCGAAAGGGGCGGCGGTAGGCGGCGCCCGGAGCACCCGCTAGTAGAGCGCCTCGAGCTGCTTCTGGTAGCGGGCGAGCACGCTGCGGCGTTTCACCTTGAGGGTCGGCGTCAGCATGCCGTTGTCGACCGTGAAGTCCTCGCTCACCAGCACGAACTTCTCCGGGCGCTCGTAGCTCTTGAACGACCCGCTGTGCTTCTTGATCTCATCGGCTATCAGTTCCCGGACCCGCTCGTTGTTGGTCACCTCGCCGGTACCCACCCCATTCTCCCGTACCCAGCGGCCGACCGCTTCCGCGTCCGGCACGATCAGCGCCACGTTGAAGGGCTTGTTGGCGCCGTGCAGCATCACGTTGGCGATGTAGGGTGAGAGCTTCAGCTCCTCCTCGAGCGGCGAGGGCACGACGTACTTGCCGGTCTCGAGCTTATACTGCTCCTTGATCCTTCCCGTGATGTAGAGGTAGCCGTCGGGCGCGAGATACCCCATGTCGCCCGAGCGAAATCCGCCGTCCGGCATGAGCACCGCCGCGTTCTCGTCAGGTCGGTTGTGGTAGCCCTGCATCACGTTCGGGCCATAGATGACGATCTCACCGTGCTGGTCGTCGCCGGTGACGACCCTGTCGATGACGATGCGCACGCCCGGAATCGGCTTGCCGACGCTGCCGATCTTGCGATGCCCGGGATAGTTGGCGGTCGCGATCGGGCTCGTCTCGGTGAGGCCGTAGCCCTCGTACACCTCGATGCCGAGCGCATCGATGAAATTCGCGACGTCGGGATTCAGCGCGGCGCTGCCGCTCACGGCGTACTTGAGGCGGCCACCGAAGCGGGCCCGGATGGACGAGAAGATGAGCCGGTCCGCAAGAAGCAGCACGAGCCGATCGGCGAGGCCGAGCGACTCGCCGCGGCGCTGGCGCGTCGCGGCGGCGATGCCACGGCGAAAGAGCGCCTGGATGACTGCGGGACGCTCGGCGATCTGCTCGTTCACGCCGGCGTAGATGCGATTGAAGATGCGCGGAACGGCGAAGAGGATCGTCGGCTTCACGAGCGCGAGATTCGCGATCAGGTTCGGGATCTCGTCGTTGATGGCGATGGAGCATCCCATGCTGAGCAGGCCGTGTAGCTCGCACGTCTGGCCGAAGGAGTGTGCCCACGGCAGGAACGAGAGCGAACGGTCGTCGGTCGTGAAGACGAAGACGTCGTGAATGGCGTTGATGTTGGAGCAGATGTTGCCGTGGGAGAGGATTACGCCTTTCGGTTTGCCGGTGGTCCCCGACGTGTAGATGAGGCCTGCGGTATCCGCCGGCGTCGGCCGCTCGGCGGGCACCGGCGTGCCGGCGCCCGCCGCGAGCAGCGTCTGGAAGCTGGCCGGATGGTCGGTCGGGAGGTCGATACCGATCACGCGGGTGAGCGCCGGCAAGTCCTTCTGCAGCGCGACCAGCTTCTCGTAGGTCGCTTTCTTGGCGCCGAGCACCACCTTGCACGCCGAGTCCTCGAGGATGAACGCCCATTCGTCGGCCTTCTGCGCCTCGTACATCGGAACGAAGGCCGCCGCGCGGCCGTAGGTCGCGTAGCAGGCGACCGCCCACTCGGTCCGGTTGTCCGAGACGATCGCCACCTTGTCGCCGCGCCCGACGCCGAGGTGCGCGAGTCCGGCGCGGCAGGCGTCCACCTGGCCCTTGAACTGGGCGTACGTCGTCCAGGTCCAGTCGCTGCCCGTCTTGGTCCCGAAGAGATCTCGGGCGGCATGCTTGGCGCAGCTCTTCTCCCCGAGGTCTACGAGGCTGTCGAAGTGTTCGGCCATTCGGCTTCTCCGCGGCGGGAGGATGGCCCTCCCGCCGAAAGAGCGGTAATACGCCTCCAAACCGCGGTCAACCGGAGCCAACCATGAGGACCTTCCTCGCAGGGCTGCTCGCAGTGCCTCTCCTTCTGGCCGGCACGAGGCCGGCGACGGCGCGCGAGATCGCGGGCGTCACGCTCCCCGAGACCACCAGCGCGGCCGGGAGGACGCTCATCCTGAACGGGGCAGGCCTCCGGACCCGCTTCTTCTTCAAGGTGTACGTCATCGGGCTCTATCTCGAGCGGCCGGCGCCCGACGCCGGCGCCGTGCTCGGAACCGACTCGGTACGGCGAGCCGAGCTCCACATGCTGCGCGCGCTCTCGGGACCGGAGATCGCATCCGCCATCGGCAGCGCGTTCGAGCGGAATGCAGGCGACGCGGCGGCCGGTCTGAAGGATCGACTGGAGCGCTTCGAGTCGATGTTCCCGGCGGTCGACGCTGGCGACACGCTCGTTCTCACCTACGTCCCGGGGCGAGGAACATCGGTGGTCGCCAAAGGGAAGGAAGTCGGCGTGGTCGAGGGTCGGGACTTCGCGGACGTGCTGTTCGCGGTGTGGATCGGCGCGAAGCCGGTCGATCCGGCGCTCAGGCAGGCCTTGCTCGCCGGCGGACGGTGAGCCGCTCGCAGACGGGAGGCCTTCACGCATGCGACACGCAACTGGGTGGGTGGGCTCGTGTCTCGTGCGGATCGTCCTCGCGGCCCAGCCGGCGTACGCTGCCGGCTTTGCGCTCTTCGAGCACAGCGGCCGCGGCCTCGGAAGCGCGTTCGCGGGGGAAGCGGCGGTCGCCGGGGACGCGAGCACGGTCTACTTCAATCCCGCCGGTCTCACGCTGCTCAGCGGAACCCAACCGTTGGGAGATGCGCGCCGAGCGTTCCTTGCGGTGGTTGCACTCCTGCACGGCGAACGCCCCAGGGGAGTCGAGCACTGGGAGACGAATCTGCTGCCTTGAAACCCGGCGCCCAGCGCTCGTGCTCCCGTCAGGGTACACTTCCCGCCGGCGGGACGGCGCGCGCGTCGAGGTGCTCGCGCCGTCCCGCCGCGCTTTCGCTCAGGGCGCCAGCAGCTGACCCTGCCGGCCGGTCCGGAACGCCTGCGTCTGCGTAGAGCAGCGGTTCCCCGTCTCGGCGGTCGCGGGGTCGCGGAAGCCGACCGTCACCTGGAGCGTCCCGCTCTGCGGCGTCGTGAACTCGACCCGCTTGCCGACCGCGCTGAAGCGCACGCTGCCGTCGGGTCGCACCTGCACCCTGATGTCGCTGATGCCCTTGGCGCTCGCGACGCGGTGCTGCCGGTCCCAGAACTTGAAGGCGCCGTGCATCTTCATGAACTTGTCCGCCGGCGCCTTGGCGCAGAACACGTCCGCCCCGCCCGCGGGCCGGATCTGGACGAACACGTCCTGCTTGAGCGGGTTCACGTCAGCGAGCCCCGCCTTCGCTAGCAGCGACTTGAGCTTGAGCCGCGTGGTCGCACCGCGCGGGCGGAGGAGTCCGCGTGTCACGGTCATCGTGAACGCCTGCGACTGCATGCAGCAGGCCGGATCCTCGAAATCGGTGAGGCCGTTGCCGTCGTCGTCGATGCAGTTGCCGCAGATATCGCGCGGGGGCGGCACGGGACCAGTACCGAGCGTGGTGGTGGTGGTCGAGGTCGCGCGGGGCGTGGTGGTGGTGGTCGATCCGGGCGTCGTGGTCGAGGTGGTGGTCGAGCCGCCGGCCATGGTG
>VBKJ01000096.1 GCA_005879795.1 Deltaproteobacteria bacterium | reverse complement strand
GGGTCCCCGACGGCCTGCGCCCCTCCGACGACGAGCTGCGCGCCGCCATGAACGGCGCGCTCGCGCGCTGGCGCGAGGACGGCACTCGCGAACGGATCCTGTCGCGCTGGATCCCCTACCTGTCCCGGCTCAAGGCCGAGGTCCCCGCCCGATGAGCACGCCTTGGCGCTGCCCGGAGCCGGACCCCTACCGGCCGCGCTGAGCGGGAGCGTCCGGGGGCGCCGGTGCTGCGGGGCGGTCGAGCACCGCGGACAGGCGGCGGAGCGCCGGCAAGGTCACCACCGACAGCGGCTCGACCGAGACGACCGGATCGCTGGCGCGGCCGTGCACGCGGAAATCCACCGCTTGCAGCGTGCCGCCGCCGGCGCCGGCCACCACGCCGCCGATCAGCGGCAGCCGCGCCGGCGCCGTGTTGATCCCGTAGTACGCGGGAACGAGCGTCCCGCGGAGGTCCACCGCGTCGGCCTCGCGATCGACCGTTCCCTCGACGACGGCCGTGAGGGCGGGGCCGCGCGCGGCTGCGTCGGCGACGCGCACCATACGCCCCTGCTGCGAGAGCCGCGCCGTGAGCCGCTCCAGGCGCAAGCCGCCGCCCGAGAGCGATTGCCGGATGCCCCCGAGCGAGCCGAGCGTCGCGACGCGCGCCAGCAGGGGCGCGTTGGTGACGGTGCAGTCGTGCAGCTCGATACGGGCGTCGAAGGGTGGCCCCGCCTGTGTGAGGTCGATCGTGCCGTCGATCGCGAGACGCCCGCCGGCGGCGCTTCCCTTGCCGAGGACGCGGAAGAGCGTACCGCCGTCGTCCGACCGGATCGCGAGCTGCCGCCCCCGCAACGTGACGCCGAGGTGTCCGGAGCGCGGCTTCCGGCCCGGCGGCGTGTAGACGGCGTCGGCGTCGACCGTGCTCCAGGTCGCCCCGTCCGTGCTCCGCGTCGCGCGCGCGGTGACGGTCGCATCCGGGATCGAGAGCGCGAGGCGCGGAACGCCGAGCACCTCGCCATCCCGCGCGCTGATCCGGGCGTGAGCGTCCGGCGCCCGCGCGACGCGCGCCGTCACGTCCACCGGCCCGTCGAGCAGAGGCCCGGGATCGAGCCCGAGCGCGGCGCGACCGGCACGATCGGGCCGCGCGCGGACCACCAGCACCCGGCTCTCGCGCTCGCCGAGCGTTTCCGTCAGGTCGAGCGTCACCGGTACGCCCTCGACGTTCGCCTCGCCGCCGAGCGCGAGGCGCCGGCCCCCGAGCGTGAGCGAGAGCTCCCCGCCGGTGAGCGACCAGCCGCGCACGAGGCGCGGCACGCCGAGGCCGTGGAGCGACGCCGTCACCTGCAGGCCGAGCGCCACCAGGTCCGGCGGCGGGCCGCCGAGCGGCACGTCTGCGACGACCCGCGCCTCGACCTCGCCACGCACCTGGGACGGGTCGATGCCGGCGAGCGGGGAGATCCGCCCGAGCGCGGCGAGGGCGTCGGCCACTCCGCCACGCAGCCTGGCATCGACCGCGACACGCGGCGCGCCGCTGCCGCCGGTCACGCGGACCGCCGCCCGCTCGACACGGAGAGAGCCGGCCGTTCCGCCGGCCACGTCCAGGTCCAGGGCGGCCTGCGAGAACGTCGCCGTCCCGGCGAGGCCGGCGAGCGGCGGCAGGGCGCCGACCGGTCGGAGCGCGACCTGACGGAACGTCGCGCCACCTGTGAGCCCGTCCACCGTCTCGAGCCGGCCGTCGAGCGTTCTCCCCGCCAGGCGCACCTGCAGATCACGAAGCTCGCCGCCCGCGACCCGGGCCAGCACCACGCGACGCGCGCCGGGAGCCAGCCCCTCCGGCCAGCACGACGCGAGCCGGGCGACCGGCAGCCTGCCGAGCCGCCCGGCTGCCTCGAACGATCCGGCTCCCTCGAGGCCGGCGAGCGCGGCCCGAAGCTCGGCCGGCGCACCGTCCAGGTCGACCGCGAGCCGGCCGATCTCGAGCCGCCCCGCGTCGCGGTCGAGGATCGCCGCGACGGCGGTGCGTCCGACCGGGAGCGGCGAGCCGGGAACCAGCGCCAGCGTCCCCCCGGGGCTGGCGAGCCGCAGCCGGGCGCCGTGGAGCCGCAGCTCGTCGTCCATCCGCAGATCGACGACGCCACCGAGCGGAAGGATGAGCGCCGCGACCGATTTGAGGCGCGGCAGTGCGGCCGCCACCGCTGGCGGCGAGAGGCCGCGGAAGCCGATGGCGAGCCGGACGGCCGCCGCCCGGTAGCGACCGTCGAGACGGACGGGCACACGCTCGGCACCGACTTCGAGCGCGAGATGGCCGCGCACGCCGATGCCGTCGCGCTCGCGTCGCAGCTCGATGTCCACGTCGTCGGCGCGCCAGGTCGTGTCGTCGAGCGCGATCTCGCCCGCACCATGACGGATGCCCACACGCCGGAGCCCGGGAGCGGCCCGCCGGAAGATGGAGTCCAGCACCGGCAGGAGCTGGTCCGTGCTCCCCGAACGGAGCTCGAGGCCGCCGCTCTCTCGCCAGAGGATGCGGAGTCGGGGCTCGAGCACGTCGACGGCGGCGACCACGAGGCGACCGCGCAGGAGCTCCCACGGCTCGACCGCGAGGGCCGCGGAGCGGACGACGGCGCGCTCCTCGTCGGCGGACGTCGCGACTTCGACCTGCTCGACCCGCAGCTCGAGATGCCGCGTGGCGCCGTCCCAGGCGAGCGCCGCCCCACCCACACTGACCGGCGATCCGACCGCCGCGCCGAGCGCCGCCTCGATGCGTGGCACGAGGACCCCGAGCGCAATGGGCGCCTGCACCAGACGCCAGGCGAGCAGCCCGAGCAGCCCGACCGCGGCCGCGGCGAGCCCAGCGAGCGCGAGCGGCCACCTCCGCCTGAGCACGAGGTCGAACCCTACGCCACCGGGGGCGTAGTGTCTGCTAGCGGGCGGCCCGGGAGGTGCGCATCACGGGATCGGCCCCTCCCGCACGCTCCAGCCGTTCGCCGCCAGCGCCGTGCGGGCTCGCGGCGACATCTTCCCGGTGATCCAGAGCGTGCGCTCGCGCGGGCGACGAAGTCCGGATTGGTCGCGAACGAGGCGACCCGCTCGGTCACTTATCCCGGCGCATCCGCGAAGGGCTCCCGCCTCGCCCGCTGAGCTGACCGGCGAGGCGCGGCAGTCAGCGTTTACCCGCCCCGCTCAGGGCATCCTTGCACTCGGGAGTCAGCCAGTCCTGTCTGCCCTGCAGGCAGGCAAGTACGCGGCCACCCCCCGGCGACACGTCGGAGCAGAACCTGCCGATGTCCCAGCGGCACGACGCCGCGAGGACGCCCGCCTCGCGTCCGAGCTCGTCCACCCGGCTCCGACAGGCGTCCGACACCTCCGACTCGTGCGCCTTGAGGCAGCCCTGGATGCGGCCTCCCCCGGGAGGGACCTTCGCGCACAACCTCTGAATCTCTGGCGCACACGGTGGCTCGGCCCGCGCCGCGCGCGAAGGAACAAGGACCGCTCCCGCGCCGAGGAAGGCTGCTGACAGGCATACGATCGATCGCATCGACAACATGGGCCTCCCCTCCCGCGCGTGAATCACGCGGCCGGGTCGGGGGCGGCACCCCGGCCCGACCGCGCAGACCGTCATGGACGTCGGCGGAGCTATTCCTCGGTGATCTCGACGCGCCGGTTTCTGGCCCGGCCCTCCTTCGTCTTGTTGCTGGCGATCGGCTTCGACTTGCCCCAGCCCTTGGTCATGATGCGCTGGGCGTCGATGCCGCGCGAAACCATGTAGTCCCGCACCGCGTTGGCGCGCCGCTCCGAAAGCCGCTGGTTATAAGCGTCCGACCCGATCGAGTCGGTGTGGCCCTCGACCAGCGCTCGAAGGTTCGGGTGTTCCTTCATCGGCGCCACGACCTCCGCGTCGATCTTCTCCTTGCCCGCGGGCTTGAGCGTCGCCTTGTTGAAGTCGAAGTACGCGTCGGCCGAGAGCTCGATCTTCTTAGGGGCCGGCGGTGGTGGCGGCGGAGGCGGCGGGGGTGGCGGTGGCGGCGCCTGCTCCTTCGGATCGCAGAGGAGGTGCCCGAGCAGGGTCCCGACGGCGGCGCCTCCGACGGCGCCCGCGCCCGCGGCCTCGCCCGTCTCCTGGTGGCTGCCGCCGCGACCGCCCTCGTACGCGTTGACGAGCCCGCCGGCGGTGCCGGCACCGACCGCGGCACCCACGAGCCCACCAGCCAAGGCGCAGTAGCTCCATCGCCGCTCCTGCATGGCGCTGCAGCCCGTGAGGATCATGAGCCCGACGAGCCCGATCGCTGTCACCCTCCGGTCACGCATCATGGTCCTCCTTCCGTCCATAGCCCACACTGGGGGGAGGCTTTTATCGCCATTCGACTTAGCCAGTCAAACTAGTCTCGCCAGCCAGCATGAGAGCACCGGCGCGCTCCCCCCTCATGCCAGGATGCCGAGAATTCGCCGCAGTATCTCCGCCACGGGGATCTCCAGCATCACGAGCGGCACGATGGGAAGCGCCGCCGCGACGGCGACCACCGCGACGTTCCATCGGTCCACCGGGAACGAGCGCAACGCGGTTACGTTCTGGAAGGCCGTGTCGAGATCCGCCAGCGACGATACGTCCGGGCTGCTGATGAGCTCGCCGCCGACGTCGTCCCTGCGGAGCCATCGCGCGTGCGATCCTCCGCGAACCTCGATCCGGAGAAGCCTTATCCAGATTCAGCGTCGCGACCGCTAATGGACCATGGTCCAATCAGCGTCGACCAAGTGCTCGAGAAGTGACGCAAGGCGCGGGCGACAAGTAGGCGCCTCGATGAATCGCTGACTCAACACATCGGGCCGCACCCGTCCAAACCGGCTGCGGCCCAACCCAGTAACTCGAGACGTGCAGACGCAGATGCGGAAGAGCGAACGCCGGTAGACGGACGGGCGCTCTATATGATCTACAGATCGGCCTCCAGGGCTCGAAGATCACGAAGATAAACCCAAATCCAAAGGCTA
>VBKJ01000095.1 GCA_005879795.1 Deltaproteobacteria bacterium | reverse complement strand
GTCGGCATCGAGATCGCGCGCGTGTGCGGCGGCGTGCTCGTGTCCTACGGCGTCAGCTACGGGCAGGTGGCGGGCACGATCCGCAAGCACGGCACGCCCGCGCAGGTCGAGCGCTGGGTGCCGGGGCTCATGAGCGGCGAGATCATCGGGGCCTGGGGGCTGACCGAGCCGGGCGCCGGCTCCGACGCCTTCGGCTCGATGATCACGACCGCGCGCCCCGACGGCGACGGCTTCGTGCTGAAGGGGCAGAAGACGTTCATCACCAACGCGCCCTACGCCGACGTCTTCGTCATCTACGCCAAGCTGGTCGAGAACGGTGCCCGGAACATCCAGCCCTTCCTCGTCGAGCGCGGCACCCCGGGGCTCGAGACCTCGAAGCCCTTCCGCAAGATGGGCACCCACTCCTCGCCGACCGGCGCCGTCTACCTGGACGACGTCCGCATCCCGCGCGCGAACCTCCTCGGCGGCGGGGTCAAGGAGCGCGACCACGTGAAGGGCCGCCTCTCCGACGAGCGCGCCGGCATCCCGACCCTCTCCCTCGGGCTCGCCGACCGCGCGTTCGAGCTGGCGCTCAAGTACTCGAAGGAGCGCGAGCAGTTCGGGCAGCCGATCTGCAACTTCCAGCTCGTGCAGCGCCGGCTGGCGCGCATGTACGGGCTCCTCTGCAACATGCGGAACTTCACCTTCGCCGACTTCCTCGCCGGGCGGAAGGTGCCGATGTCGGTCGCCGACATCTGTGCCGGCAAGCTCTACTGCGGCGAGGCGGCGACCGAGATCACCATGCAGGCGATCCACATCCTCGGCGGCAACGGCTACATGGAGGAGTACGAGGTGGAGCGGCTCGCGCGGGACGCGAAGCTCATGGAGCTGGGGGGCGGGACGACCGAGATCCAGGAGCTGACGATCGCGCGCAACCTGATCCAGTAGGAGGTAGGCCATGGCCGAGTACGATCTCGTGATCCGCGGCGGCACGGTCGTCGACGGCACGCGCCTGCCCGCCTTCAAGGCCGACGTGGCGGTCGCGCAGGGGCGGATCGCCCGCATCAGCGGCACGATCGCGGGGCGCGGCAAGCGCGAGCTCGACGCGAGCGGCTGCATCGTCGCGCCCGGCGCCGTCGATCTCCACACCCACTACGACGCCCAGCTCAACTGGGACCCGTACTGCACGCTCTCGGGCTGGCACGGCGTGACGACGCTCACCATCGGGCAGTGCGGCTTCGGCTTCGCGCCCTGCCGCCCCGAGGACCGCGACCTCAACATGCGGATGATGAACCGCATCGAGGCGATCCCATACGACTCGATGGTGAAGGGAATGCGCTGGGACTGGATCACCTTCCCCGAGTACCTGGACAGCCTCGAGCGGCAGGGGCTCGGGGTGAACGTCGCCTCGCTCTTCCCGTACTCGCCGCTGCGGGCGTGGGTGCTCGGGGCGCGCGCGGCGCGCGAGCGCACGTCGGTCACGGCCGCGGAGCTGGCGCAGCTCCGCGCGCTCTTCCGCGAGGGCATGGCCGCGGGCGCCTTCGGCTTCTCGGCCGACCGCAACCTGATCGACCGTCCCGAGGACGGAAGCTTCCTGCCCACGCAGGTCGCCTCGCGCGAGGAGTTCCTGGCGCTCGCCGAGGTGCTGCGCGAGTTCGGCGTCGGGCACATCGGCTGGACGATCCCGGCCGAGGGCCTCGACGGGGTGCGCGATCCGCTCGCCAACGAGCTCATGGCGGCGAGCGGGCGGCCGTTCCACTGGGGCGCGGTGGTGAACCTCGACAGCTACCCGGGCATCTGGCAGGCGCAGCTCGAGTGGCTCGAGGACATGCACCGCCAGGGCTACCCGATGTACGGCCAGGTGGTCTGCATGGGCATCGACACGCGCTTCACGCTCGCGGAGTACAACCTCTTCGACGACATGCCGGGCTGGGTGCAGCCGCTGGTCGGCACGGCGGCCGAGCGGGCGGCGAAGCTTCGCCGGCGCGAGGTGCGCGCCGCGATGAAGCACGACCTCGACGAGTGCATGACGACCGGCTTCCACAAGAACTGGGAGAAGGTGAAGGTGCTGGCGAGCGCCGAGCCGCGGAACGCGCGCTTCGACGGCTGGAGCGTGGCGCGGCTCGCCGCCGAGCAGCGGAAGCACCCTCTCGACGCCTTCCTCGACCTCGCCCTCGACGAGGAGCTCCGCACCGAGTTCGCGCTCACCGACTTCTTCAGCGGCGACGAGGAGGTGCTCGCGAAGCTCATCGCCCACCCCTATACCCATATCTCGGTCTCCGACGGCGGCGCGCACACCCGCTTCGCAGTGATCGCCACCTGGCCGACGCACTTCCTCGCCCACTGGGTGCGCGACAAGGGGCTCATGAGCCTCGAGGACGCGCACTACAAGATCAGCGCGCTGCCGGCGTGGATCGCCGGCTTCCGGGACCGCGGCCTCCTGCGCGAGGGCTTCGGCGCCGACGCGATCGTCTACGAGCCCGAGCGGCTCGGCTTCGTCTACGCCAAGCCCGTCTTCGCCGACGACTTTCCGGGCGGCGAGCGGCGCATCATCCAGAAGGCGCGCGGCTACCGCTATACCATCGTGAACGGCACGGTCACCTTCGAGGACGGGGGCTGCACGGGGGCGCTGCCGGGAAAGCTCCTGCGGAGCGGCGCGTGATCCCGCTCGGGGAGCGCCCGCGCGACTGGCTCTTCGTAATCGCCTTCAGCTTCTTCGCCTTCTCGTCCGCCTTCTCGGACGCAGTGGTCGCGCGCGGCGTCCCGCTCGCTCCTGACAGCCCGAGCTTCTGGGCGCGCGCGAACTGGTGGTACGCCAGCGGCACGGACCCGGTGCTGCTCCAGGCGCCGATCGGCCTGAAGGTGCAGGTCGCCATCTCCGCCTTCGTGTTCGGGCCCTTCTACCTGCTCCTGGTGTACGCGTTCGTCGCCGGCAGGGACTGGATCCGCATGCCGGCGATCGTCTACGTGTCGGCCATGACGTACGGCATGGTATTGCTGTTCGGCGCGGAGTTCCTCGGCGACCTGCCGCCGACCAACGTGCCCAAGTTCCTCGCCTTCAACCTGCCGTACCTCGTCGTGCCGCTCCTGCTCGGCTACCGCATGCGAAGCCCGCGTCCCTTCTCGTAGCGCCCACCTTGGGTCGCGCCGGGGCGCCATGATAGGCAGCGGGCGCCGAGGGAGACGCGCACCATGGCGAAGAAGCCCGAGAAACCGGAGAAGCCCGAGAAACCCGAGAAGACGGAGACGCCCGAGCGGCCCGAGAAGCCCGAGGCGGCGGACCTGCTGGCGCTGATGGCGGCGCTCCACCGACAGCATAGCCGCCTCCGCTGGACGGTCGTGGGCCTGACGCTGTTCACGCTCGCCGCTCTGGCCGGCGCGAGCGCCGCGCTGCTGGCGCCCTACAACGCCGAGCTGGGCCTCTACCTCCGGCGCTGGCTCGGCCGGCCGGAGACGATCGCGGTCGAGAAGACGATCCTCGAGGCGGAGAAGTTCGCGCTCCGCACGCCCGACGGGAAGGTCCGCGCAGCGCTCGCGGCGCGCGACGATGCCACCCCGGGCCTCGCCCTCTACGACGACGACGGCACGGCGCGCGCCGGCCTCGAGCTCGGCGCCGACGGCCAGGCGAACCTCTGGTTCGCGGGCCAGGACGGGCAGGTCACCGTGTCGCTCAACCCGCGGAGCCTCCGGCTGACGGACGCCGAGGGAGGCGTGTTCGTCACCCGCACCGCGCTGGTGCTCGCCGACCGGAAGCAGCGGAACCGCGTCACGCTCGGCGTGAAGCCGGACGGCTCGCCCAGCCTCACGCTGGCCGACAAGGAGGGCCGGACCGGCGCCCTCGTCGACGTGGTCGACGAGGGCTCGCGCCTCGGGCTCTTCTACGACGGCCTGGTGCGCGCCGGCATCGGCTTCGGCCCCGGCGGATCGCAGCTCAACCTCTACGGCGACGACGGCAAGGACCACGCGACGCTCAGCCTGGCGCCCGACGGCGCGACCGGTCTCATCTTCCACGACCAGGGCGGCAAGCAGCGCGCCGCGCTCGGCGTGCTGCCGAACAATGCCTCGGGCCTCTCGCTCTTCGACAAGGGCGGGAGCCACCGCGCCGCGCTGAGCGTCGTGCCGGACGGCTCACCGCGCCTCGAGCTCTTCGACGCCGGCGGCGGGCGCCGGGCCAACCTGGCGCTCTCCGCGGAGGGGCTGCCCGCCCTCCAGCTCGAGGAGAAGGGGCAGCCGCGCGCGGTGCTGGGTGCGGGGAGCGAGGGCAAGCGGAAGGCGTCCACCCCCTCGTCGCTCCTCCTCTTCGACAAGGACGGCGCGGTGATCTTCCAGGCACCGATCTACTGATGTCGCGCGCCGCGCTCGGACACCTCAGGCTGCTCGACCTCTCGCGCCAGCTGCCGGGGCCCTTCTGCTCGACGCTGCTCGCCGACCTCGGCATGGACGTGCTGGTCGTCGCCGCGCCGCAAGACCCGTTCGGCGTGGGCATCTCGTTCCTGGCGCGCAACAAGCGGAGCATGACGCTCAACCTGAAGCACGCCGCCGGGCGCGACGTCTTCCTCCGCCTGGCGGCCGAGGCGGACGTGGTGCTGGAGGGCTTCCGGCCCGGTGTGACCGCGCGCCTCGGCGTCGATTACCCGACGCTCGCGGCCGCGAATCCCCGCCTCGTCTACTGCGCGATCACGGGCTACGGGCAGGACGGCCCGTACCGCGACCGGGTGGGCCACGACGTCAACTACCTGGGCTACGCCGGCGTGCTCAACTACATGGGCGAGGCGGGCCGCGCGCCGGTCATCCCGGGCGTGCCGGTCGCGGACATCGGCGGCGGCGCGCTCATGGCCGCGGTCGGCATCCTGACGGCGCTCGTCGCGCGCGAGCGGACCGGGCGGGGACAATTCGTCGACGTCGCCATGCTGGACGGGACGGTCGCGTGGAACGTCTACCACATGCTCCTCTACGTGCTCGCCGGGCGCGCGCCCGAGCGCGGGAGGACGCAGCTCACCGGGCACTACCCCTGCTACGCCGTCTACGAGACGCGCGACGGCCGCCACGTCACCGTGGGCGCGTACGAGGCGCACTTCTGGACGACCCTCTGCCGCCACTTCGAGCGCGAGGACTTCATCGCCGCGCAGTGGGACGAGGGCGAGAAGCGCGAGGAGATGTTCCGCTTCTTCCGCGCCGCCTTCCGCGCGAAGACGCTCGCCGAGTGGAGGGCGGAGCTGGGCGAGAAGGAGATATGCTTCGGCCCGGTCAACACGCTCGAGGAGACCTTCGCCGACCCGCAGGTGCGCCATCGGGGCATGGTGGTGGGGGAGGGCGGGAGCGCGATGCCGGGGCCGCCGATCAAGCTGTCGGATACCCCCGCCTCGATCCGCACGCCGCCCGCCCGCTTCGGGGAGCACACGGAGGAGGTGCTGCGGGGGCTCGGGTTCGGGGCGGCGGAGATCGCGGGGCTGCGGCGTGAGGGGGTGGTGTAGTCGAGAGGCGATCCGCACCCGGCACCTGAGCCCCCGAACCGAGGAAGCGTACGTCTTCTGGATCCGTCGCTACGTTCTCTTCCACGGGAAGCGACACCCGGCCGAACTGGGGGGCGCCGAAGTGACGCGCTTCCTCTCGCATCTCGCGGGCGCCGCGCGGGTGAGCGCCTCCACACAGAATCAGGCGCTGTCCGCGCTCCTGTTCCTGTACCGTCGTGTCCTGCACATCGACCTCCCATGGCTCGAGGGCGCGAAGCGCCCGGCTCGCCTCCCCGTCGTGCTGAGCCGTGATGAAGTGGCCGCCGTGCTGGCGCATCTCGACGGCGTGCGGTGGCGCGTGGCGGCCCTGCTCTACGGGGCTGGCCTGCGGCTCCTCGAGTGCTTGCAGCTACGCGTGAAGGATGTGGACCTGGTGCGGAGCGAGATCGTCGTGCGCGCCGGGAAGGGCGACCGCGACCGCCGCACGATGCGGCCGGTGGCGCTCAGGATCCCGCTCACGGCACAGCTCGCCCGCGTCCGCCGCTTGCACGAGGCCGATCTGGCGGGTGGCGGGGCTGATGGCCCTCCCGCACGCGCTCGCGCGGAAATACCCCAGTGCCCGTCGCGAGCTGGCCTGGCAATGGGCCTTTCCCGCCATGCGCCTTCATCGCCACCCCGACACGGGGGAACTGCGGCGGCATCATTATCACGAGTCAGCGATCCAGCGCGCGGTCAAACACGCCGTCGCGCGGGCCGGACTTGCCAAGCCCGCGCGCTGCCACACCTTCCGCACTCCTTCGCGACTCATCTGCTCGCCTCGGTCACCGCGACGTCCGGACGACGATGGTCTACACGCACGTCCTCAATCGCGGCGGCCGCGGCGTCGTGAGCCCCGTCGACCGCTTAGTGGGCGCCGGTTCGTTCTTTGCGGGATTAGGTCGCGATTCGCTGCAGCCTATCTCCGCGAAACGGGCTGTGACGGATTCCCCGAAACGGGTGTCTTCTCGGCCACTTCCAGTATCGAGTCGATCCGCCGGCCTCCGTAGCGGATAGATTGCTTCCCCAGCGCTGTGAAAGGAGTTAGGCTGGCGGCCGACTTGTCGTTGGGCCGCAAAGGAACCCGACAAAGGGGAAGGTTGAACGTATGATGCAGGCCCAGAACATCCGCACCGCGCTGCGCGGCAAGCCGAAGATCACCGCGAGTACGACATACGAAACGTTCAGGGCCGCTTGCCCGGAGCTCGCGGCTTTCGACAAAGGCGCTGTCACCGTCGGGCGATTCGCAACGCAAGGGCCGTGGGAGTTCCATCCGGACGGCGACGAGCTTCTCCACGTTCTCGACGGCCAGATCGAGGTGATCCTCCTGACCGACGATGAACCCGTTCACGTCTTCGTGCGCGCTGGCTCGATCTTCATCGTTCCTGCGCGCGTGTGGCACCGTCAGGTCCCCCGTCCGCTCGCGACGCTTCTCTCCGCCCTTCCTACTCAACATGGGCCGACCTCGTGGGCAGAAGATCCTCGGGGAAAGACAAGCAAGACGCCAGCGTCGCCTCGTTCCAAGTTGTTGCGGCCCAAGGCGCTGGAGCGGACCCGCGCATGAACGCCGAGTTCTTCATGCAGCCGCTGGTGGGCGCGGGCCGCTCAGCGCCGGGTCGTTAGACGGATCCCCGCAATGACCAGCAATTCGAGTCTCTGGTATGCTCGAGTCTCGGTTGTCCTGCCGTTGCTGCTGGGAGGCATCGCGTACGTCCTGAATGACGTTCAACGTGGTAGGCCCAGGCTGGCTGGTGGGCATCCTTTTCAGTTCTATGGTCATCGCGGGTGTTCCCTACGCACTCTTTGCCGTGGTCGGTCTCGGGGTTCTCTGGAAACGCCCCCTGTCCGATTACGTGTGGTGTGCGGTACGGGCGCCCCTGGTGTTTGCTCCTTTCTTCATCCTGTGGCTGCGTGAGCCGCGCGCTCGGTGTCGTCCGTGGTCCGTGGGACGTCGTGGCGGCTATGGTGTGCAGCTTTTGTCTGATCGTGCCGATCGGTTACGTATACGTGGGTATATTCCTCGTCGGATTACGATTTGTGTTTGGTCTGAATCGGTGAAACGGCTCCGTCT
>VBKJ01000094.1 GCA_005879795.1 Deltaproteobacteria bacterium | reverse complement strand
CTCGAGGAGCTCGATGCGGGGTTGGTCCACGACCGCGCTCCGCACCCAGAGCAGACGCGAGCCCTCCCCGGCGAAGCCGAGCGCGCTGCGGGCCATGAGCGGCGCGTCTCCGATCCGTCGCGCGATGTCGGCGGCCTGCCGGAACGTCTCGCGCGCCGTGGGCCCATCGCCGGCCTTCCACTGGGCGCCGCCGCGCGCGAGCAGAAGCTCGCAGCGCTCGCGCGCGTCGGCCGGATGCGCTTCCGCGAGGACCTCGAGCGCGCGCTCGAACAGGACCGCCGCGTCCTCGTACGCCAGGGACGCTTCAGCGTACCGCGCGGCTCTGGTGCTGTACGTGATCGCCTTGTCCGCGCCTCCCGCCGGCACCGCCTCGAGGAAATGATGCGCGAGCGTTGCCAGGTGCGGCGTCGGGTCCCTCTGGTGGAGAGTCTCCAGCACTTCGCCGATACGGCCGTGCAGTCGTGCCCGTTCGGCGGCACCCAGCTCCTCGTAGATGGTTTCCCGGATCAGTGCATGGGCGAACCGGTACCGCCCCGCCGTGCGCGGGTCGCGGACGAGGATCTCGCGGCCCAGGGCCGGCCCGAGGACGTCGAGCAGCGCGTCCGCTCCGAGCCCACACGCATGCTGCACGGCACCGAGTCCGAACTCGCGTCCGACGACCGACGCGAGCGTGAGGGCATCCCTGCATGGCGCGGGCAAGGGGGCGAGGCGGCGGCGGATCGCCTCTCGCACGCCTTGCGGCACCGGAAGCCCCCGCGGGATCGTTGCGTCCCGGCGCTCGAGGGCTCTCTCGGCAACGAGCAGGTGCACGATCTCGTCCACGAAGAAGGGATTGCCTTCGGTCTCCCGATGGACGGCTCGCACGAGCGCGGCGGACGCACTGCGGCCGGTCTTCCCCTCGATGAAGAGCGCCACCTCCTCTTCCCCGAAACCGCGCAGCGGGAGGTGGCGCCCGTCACGCGCCAACGCTCCCAGGATGTCGGCGACGTGGGGGTTCTGTCGCGCCTCCATTTCTCGGTACGTCGCAACGACGAGCATCGCCGTGTCGCGCAGCTCGTGAACGAGGAACTGCAGCAGGAGGAGAGACGGTGTGTCGGCCCACTGCAGGTCGTCGAAGACGAGCACGAGCGGTGTGTGGTCGGGGCGACTCTGGAGGAAGGTCGCCACCGCATCGAAGAGATAGAAGCGCGCGTGCTCCGACTGTGGCGGGACGGACGGCGCTGGCGACTGTAGCCCGCCCAGCTCCGGGACGAGCTGCGCGAGGTATGGCGCGCCGGCCCCCCCCACACCGCCTGACAGGGTCTCCGCGTGGGCGATCCGGTGATGGGTACGGAGCACCTGAATCCACGGCCAGTAGGGCGGAGCGCCCTCCCCTTCCCAGCACCGCCCCCAGAGCACGAGGTGACCCTGCTCCGCGGCCTCACGACCCAGCTCCTCCACCAGCCGGGTCTTCCCGACGCCCGCCTCCCCGACGACGAGGAAGAAGCGTCCGCGGCCCGTGACGGCGTCTTCCAGACCCGCGCGCAACTCCACGAGCTCGTGGTGTCGACCGACGAAGACCGCCTCCGTGCGTGGGTGGGGAGGAGGCATCGCCGAGATCATCCCGCTCTCGCGGACTCACGGCAAGGATGGGATGCTCCAGCCCGCGAGGTCCGTCGCCTCTGCCGTATCGGCCCGCGCGCTTGACGCTCGCCGCGCGGTAGTGGCAGACGGCAGCTTGCCGCGGACGCATCCGATGCTCGAGCTGGCATACCAGCAGGGAGGCAGCGAACGAGTGGTCCCGCTCGCCCCCGGGGTTCTGCTGCTCGGGCACTCCCCTTCCTGTAGCGTCGTCCTCCCCGGTAGGGGGATCGCCGACCGCCAAGCCCAGGTGGTGGTCGAGGGAGACCGGTACCGGCTGGTCGACCTCGGCAGCGAGGGCGGCACGTACCTGAACGGCGTCCGGGTGTCCCAGGCCGTCCTCAAGGGCGGCGACCAGATCCGGCTCGGGGAGCAGGTAATCCATGTCCGGCGCGCGCTCGAGAACCGGGTCTTCCTCGATGCCGGGAAGCCGATGGCGGACGCCGCGGCCGGCGCGATCATCCAGCGCGTCGGTGACCTTCAGCGGTCCCTTGACGTCCTGCTGCCGCGAGCAGAGCGCCCGGCCGCCGTCCCTCGACCCGCGGCGTCGCCGACGCCCGAGCCCGCCGAGCTCGCCAGGGCCAACCGCATCCTGCGGAGTGTCTCCGAGCTGGCCCAGGCCCTCATCGCCGCCCAGCCGGAGGAGGTGCCCCGCCGCGTGATGGACGCCGTGTTCGAGCACATCCGCGCCGACCGAGGCTTCATCATGCTGCGCGAAGAGGGAGGGAGCCTCAAGCCGCGCGTGGTGAAGTATCGAAACCCGGCCGAGGAGGCCAGGATCACGATCAGCAAGACCATGGCCGACCGGGTCGTCCACGACCGGGTGGCCATCCTCACCTCCGACGCCCAGGTCGACCCGCGCTTCTCGAGCCGTGACAGCATACGCTCCCACCGCATCCGCTCCGCGATGTGCGTGCCCCTGTGGAAGGGGGACGCGGTCATCGGCATCATCCACGTCGACACGCCCGTGCAGGCCAATAGCTTCACCAAGGCCGACCTGGAGCTCCTGTCGGCGCTCGCCAACTACGCGGCGGTGGCCATCGAGCAGGTCAGGCTCAACGAGAAGATCCGCGACGAGCGCTTCGCGCGCGAGCGGCTCGAGAAGTACTTCTCCCCCTCGGTGGTAGCGCGCATCCTCTCCGAGGGCGAGAAGGAGGCACGGGAATTGGAGGCGACGATCCTGTTCGCGGACATCGTCGGCTTCACTCGCCTGGCGGCGAAGATGAGCCCGCCGGCGGTCGCCGAGCTCCTGAACGACTGCCTCTCCTTCATGGCGGAGGCCGTCTTCGAGCAGGAGGGGACCGTCGACAAGTTCGTCGGCGACTGCATCATGGCGGTGTTCGGCGCTCCCTACACGCAGGCGGACCATGCCGTGCGCGCCGTGCGGGTCGCGCTCGAGATGCGGCGCCGTCTGGCGGAGCTCAATGAGGCTCGGCGCCCGCGTCCGCCGATCGAGATGCGCATGGGCATCAACAGCGGGCGGGTCGTCGCCGGACCCATCGGCTCGACCAAGCGCAAGGAGATCACCGTGCTCGGCGACGCGGTGAACGTCGCCTCGCGTCTCGAGTCCGTGGTCGCCCGGGCCGGCTCGATCGTGGTGGGCGAGCGCACGTTCGAGCTGGTGAAGGGCGTCTTCGTGCTCCGGGACCTCGGCCGGGTGGCCCTCGAGGGCAAGGAGGAGGGGATCAAGGCCTACGAGGTGCTCGCGGAGCGGAACGGCCGAGAACCCGGCAGTCGCTGAGCCGCCTCCCCCGGCGGCCGGCTCTCATCGTCCTACGAGACGGCGTGACGCTGGCGCTCGGGCACGGCCTC
>VBKJ01000093.1 GCA_005879795.1 Deltaproteobacteria bacterium | reverse complement strand
AGCGCCTTGTAAAGGAGCTGAACAAGCTGAAGCCAGAGCCAGACGCGGGAGGGCTCAAATCGCACGACGACGCCCGCCGGCTCGCCCGAATGATCCAACAACTGCGGGAGCGAGGCTTAGACGCTGATCGGGCCGCCGCCACAGCGGCGCTCGCGGAGGCGCTCGAGCGGGGAGCCCTCACGGCTCCGATGGAGGCGCACCTACAACAACCGGCTTGTGCCGACGTGACGACGAGGCCCCGACCGAGGTATGGTACGACCCACCATCGTGGTAGACAACTGCATCTGGAAGGTTTATCCCACGGGCCGCATCACCGTTTATGGGAAGGATGAGTTTGGGTTGCTGTTCGAACTCGGGACCGGCCCCGAGCGCAAGCGCCGCTTCACTCGCTATTCGCCTCTGGGATCCAAGAGTACCGACGCATCCCTCGCCGAGCTCACTGAGCGGCAGCTGCTAGACCTGTTCCATCAGTCGCAGCCCGCGTGGACGTCGCCTGACGGCGGATACGGAGTGCTTTGAATGAAGCGCCGTAGGAACGCGCTCACAGGGTGGTCTCTCTCATGACGGAGGACCGATTGACTCCCGCACAACTTAGGCGCGAGTTACGGCGCATCGCCTGGGGGCAAGTGCGACTCGCCCAGAAGCTTGGAGTGTGGCCAAGTGAAGTCCGGGATTGGCTCGCGGGCAAGGAGCCTGTGCCGGAGGTGGTCGCTTTAGATATATCCCATCTGCCTTCTCACAATCTGCGCCCACCACGGCCCGCGTAGCGCGGCGCGTGAATGAATTCGAGTGTAGTGAGTCGCTGTGTGTTGGTTTGAACCTCAGGGGGTCGGAAAAAGCAACGACCGCTGAAGCAGGGGGTCGCGGGTTGAGCTGCGGCCGCTGCGCGGCCTCGCTCCGCTTGACCGGCTGCGCCGGTCACCGGCGCTTCGCGCCGGACGCGTCAAATCCCGCCGTCCCGACTGGTCAAAGAATCAGCCCTGCAACGAGTTCCGTTGTGGGGCTCTTTCTTCGACTGCACCGCGTGTGGTAAGTCCTCACCCCTTGGCCCCCTCTCCCTTCGGGAGAGGGAACTCTCACTCAAATGAGAGAAGGGGCCGGGGCCTACGGCAATGGCACTGGCCGGCGTCCCGGGAATCGCCCACGCTCATCGCTCCCCGAAGTACAACACATGGAGGCCAAGGAGGAGCGAGACGAGCAGCGCCGTGCGACCGAGCACGACTACCCTGGAGACTTGAAGGCGAGGATGCATATTCCCGCCGATGATCCCGCAATACGAAGACTTCGCGGAGGCCCTCGGCTCGAGCTACCGGCTGGAGCGCCCGCTGGGCGAAGGGGGGATGGCGACGGTCCATCTCGCCCAGGACCTGAAGCACCGCCGCAGAGTGGCCGTCAAGGTGGTCCGACCCGAGCTCGCCACGGGGCTCGGGACTGAGCGCTTCCAGCGCGAGATCGAGATCGCCGCCGCGCTCAATCACCCCCACATCCTCGCGGTGCACGACTCCGGGGAAGCGGCCGGCGTGCTCTACTACGTCATGCCGTACGTCGAGGGTCAGTCGCTGCGCGCTCGTCTGCTGCGCGACAGGCAGCTGCCGCTCGAGGACGCACTGCATATCACGCGGGAGGTGGCCGACGCGCTGGACTACGCGCACCAGCGGGGTGTGATCCATCGCGACATTAAGCCGGAGAACATCCTGCTGCAGGCCGGACACGCCGTGGTGGCGGACTTCGGGATCGCGCGGGTGATCAGCGCTGTCGCGGAGGGGAAGAAGGGCACCCGTAGTACGGCGCTGACACGGCCCGGCGAGCAGATCGGGACGCCGGACTACATGAGCCCCGAGCAGGCGCTGGGAGAGCCGGAGCTGGACGGGCGGTGCGATCAATACGCGCTGGCCTGCGTGCTCTACGAGATGCTGGCGGGGCAGCCGCCGTTCACCGGGACGACAGCGGAAAGCGTCCTGCTGCGGCATCTGACGGTCGAGGCGCCGCGGATCACGGATCTCGCGCCCGCGGTCCCGAAACCCGTGGCCGCGGCGCTGGCCCGAGCCCTTGCCAAGGCGCCGGCCGACCGGTTCAGCGGGATGGCAGCGTTCATCGCCGCCCTCGCGGCGCCCGAAGCTCCGGTGGGCGCGCCGCCGCCCGCGCAACTCACCTCCTTCATCGGCCGCGAGCGCGAGACGGCAGCCGTCCAAGAGCTGTTACATGGCACTCGGCTCCTGACCCTTACCGGTGTCGGCGGCAGCGGCAAAACCCGTCTCGCTCTCGAGGTGGCGAGCCGCCTGGCGGCGCGGTACCCGGAAGGGGTCGCGTGGGTGGAGCTGGCGCCCCTGGCGAATCCCGAGCTCGTCCCGCACCACGTGGCCGACGCGCTGGGTGTGCGGCGCGACGGAATCCGAGCGGCGGGGGACGCCCTGCTCGAGGCGCTGCGCGACTGGGAAGCGCTGCTGGTGCTGGACAACTGCGAGCATTTGGTCGAGGCGTGCGCCCGCCTGGTGGAGAGCTTGCTGCGGGGCTGCCCGCGGCTCCGCATCATGGCCACGAGCCGGGAGGCGCTGGGGATCGGGGGCGAGCGCGCCTGGCCCGTGCCGGCGCTTAGTCTCCCGGGGGCCGGCACGCCCGTCACCCGCGCGGTGGCTGCCGAGAGCGAGGCGGTCCGTCTGTTCGTCGAGCGGACCCAGGCGGTACGGCCGTCGTTCGAGCTGCTGGACGGTAACGCGGCGGCGGTCGCGCGCATCTGCCAGCGGCTCGACGGCCTCCCCCTGGCCATCGAGCTGGCCGCCGCGCGCGCTCGCGTCCTCGATCCCCAGCAGATCGCCACCAGGCTCGAAGACCTGTTCGGGTTGCTCTCCTCGAGCAGCCGGACGACCCCGCAGCGTCACCGCACGTTGCGCAGCACCATCGAGTGGAGCCACGACCTGCTCACCGAGCCCGAGCAGGTTCTCTTCAGGCGGCTGGCGGTGTTCGCCGGGGGATTCACGCTCGACGCGGCAGAGGCCGTCGCGGCGGGAGGGGCGATCGCCGCGGCAGACGTGCTGGACCTGCTGAGCGGTCTGGTGGACAAGTCGCTCGTGTTGCTCGAGACCGAGGCGATCGAGGCGCGCTATCGCATGTTGGAGACGATGCGGCAGTTCGCGCGTGAGCGGTTGGAGCAGGCGGGCGAGGCGGCGGAACTGTCGCGCCGTCACGCGCAGTTTTTCCTCGCCCGCGCCGAGACGGCGGAGTCCCTGCTCCCCCAACACGCCGAGGGGGGACTGGAGCGGCTGGCCGAGGACATCGGCAACCTGCGGGCCGCGGCGGACTGGTTCGAGCAGGATCCCAAGGCGGTAGAAGAGACGCTACGGCTCGCCGCCGCGCTGCACTGGTTCTGGTTCGGGCTGGGGCACTACCGCGAAGCCCGGCGGCGCATCGAGACGGCGCTGGAGCGGAGCACCGCACGTACCCGGGCCCGGGGACGCGCGCTGTCGTCGCTCGCGACGTACTTGGCCCTACAGGGCGAGCAGGCGGCGATCGGTCCCGTGGCCGAAGAGAGCGTGGCGATCCTGCGGGAGATGGCCGGCGCGTCGGTGGATCTCGTGGTCGCACTCGTCGCACTAGGGCAGTCGTGTCTGCTCGCGGGTGGTCTGGAACGCGCGGCCGGCGTGATGGCGGAGGCCCGTGCGATGGCGCACGTCGTGCAACCGCGCTACTGGATCACCTATGAGCTGTACTGGCAGAGCCGCGTGGCGCAGG
>VBKJ01000092.1 GCA_005879795.1 Deltaproteobacteria bacterium | reverse complement strand
CCGGGGTCGCCTCGTCCTGCGCACCGCGCTCGCGCGGCCCGGCACGCTCGAGATCACGGTCGAGGACGCCGGACCGCCGCTCTCCGATGAGGCGTTCGCGCGGATGTTCCAGCCCTTCTACACGACCAAGCCGGGCGGTCTGGGCGTGGGGCTCTCGATCAGCCGCTCCATCGTCGAGGCGCACGGGGGTCTTCTCTGGGCGTCGCGGAACCCCGAGCGGGGCCTAACCATGCACCTCACCCTGCCGTGCGAGGCGAGTGGGCCCCAGTGAGCGCCGACCCGGTCGTCTTCGTGGTCGACGACGACGCCTCCGTGCGGAGGTCGCTGGCGCGGCTCCTGCGCTCGGCGGGTTTCGAGGTGGAGGCGTTCGCGTCGGCGGAGGACTTCCTCTCCGCGCCGCACCCGGAACGCCCCTCCTGCCTCGTGCTCGATCTCCACATGCCCGGCATCGGCGGGCTCGACCTCCAGCACCGGCTCGCCGCGGCCGGCCTCGACCCCGCCATCGTCTTCCTCACCGGTCACGGCACCGTGCCGTCGAGCGTGCGGGCAATGAAGGCGGGCGCCGTCGACTTCATCCAGAAACCCTTCGACGGACCGGATCTGCTCGCGGCGGTCGGGCGCGCCGTCGACCGGGATCGGGGGGCGCGGGTCGAGCGCCGCGAGCGCGAGCAGGTCCGGGTGCGCTTCGACGTGCTGACACCGCGCGAGCGTCAGGTCATGGCGCTCGTCGTCGCGGGCCTTCCGAACAAGCTCGTGGCCGACCGGCTCGGGACCAGCGAGAAGACCATCAAGGTCCATCGCGGTCGCGTGATGGCGAAGATGGGAGCGGCGTCCCTCGCCGACCTGGTCCGCATGGGCGAGAAGATCGGGGTCCGCGGGGACGCCGGCTGAGCCGGCCGTCTGCCCCGGTCTGGGACCAAAGTCCCATTTACGCGGCGGGCCGGCTCTGGTGCTGTGCTCCCCGGGCGAGATCCTACCGCCCGAACGTGAGAACGAATCGTGGCATGGTACTGGTCGTCGACGACGACGCGTCGGTGCGGAAGGCATTGCGGCGCTTGTTCCACGCGACCGGGCGCAACGTAGAGACGTTCGCGAGCGCGGCCGAGTTCCTCGCCTACGACCTCCCGCCGGACGCGGGATGCCTGGTGCTCGACATCTGCATGCCCGGCATCAGCGGGCTCGACCTGCAGAAGCAGCTCGCGGCGATAAACCCCGACCTGCCGGTGGTCGTGATCACGGGTCACGGCGACGACGAGGTCCGCCAGCGCGCGCTCGAGGGCGGCGCGATCGCCATCCTGGACAAGCCGTTCGACGATCAGAGCCTGCTCGACGCCGTCGAGCTGGCGATGGGACGCAAGAGGTCGTCATGACCCGGTGCTGCCCCGGCGAGAGCGCAGATGGCGTCACGGCGGATCGAGCCGGTCCGCGTAGCGGCGAGTAGCTCCGGCCGACGGCGGGTGGGGAGTGCAGCGAGGCCCGGGGCCGCCGGCGGTCATCGGGGTAGGTGGACCATCTCGGGGTTGGCGTTGTTGGCTGGCCGCCGGCTCCCGTTCCTCGCTGCACGTTCGGCTCCGGTGCACGCCGCGTGCCGGCCGATCGCGCGCGGCAACCGGACCGCACGCACCGCACCGCGCCGCGCGTGTCGCGACGACACGTGGTCAGCGTACCGCTGGGGGTGCTCGTCATCATGGCGGGCTATGCCTGGCTCCAGATCCGGCGGGAGGTCGTCATCTTCGACACCGAGCTCTGGAAGAACGAGAAGTTCGGGCATGGCGCCGCCGCCGCCCTCGCCGAGATCTGGGCGGCCGAGGGAGAAGCGAAGGCCCGGCAGATGCTGGAGACGATCGACCGCTACGGTCCGGGCGTTATCCGTCTCCGCTGGCTGTGGCTCGACGAGGTGCGCGCCGAGCCGCCGCCGGGGCTCTCGGCCGACGATCTCGAGCAGCTTGCCGGGCGCAATGCGGTCGCGCTGCGGGAGACTGCCGGCGGTGAATGGGTACGCCACATCTACGTCCCGATGTCGATTCCCACGGCCCGGCCCGCGCTGATCGAGGTCACGGAGTCGCTGCAGGCGGAGCGGCGCTACATCAACATGAACCACCTGCAGATCGCCGTCGCCACCGCGCTCATCGCGGCCATGTGCGCGCTCACGGCCATGGGGCTCGGCTACTGGTTCGTCGGGCGGCCGATGGCGCTCCTGCGCGACAAGGCCCGCGCCGAGGGCGCGGGCAACTTCGGCGCGCGCCTCGCCCTCCGGCAGCATGACGAGCTCGGCGAGTTCGCCGAGGAGCTGAACGCCATGAGCGACCGCCTCGCCGAGGCGCAGGCGCGCCTCGGCGCCGAGACCGAGGCGCGCATCGCGACGCTCGAGCAGCTCCGGCACACCGATCGCCTGACCACCGTCGGGCGGCTCGCGGCCGGCATCGCGCACGAGCTCGGCACGCCGCTCAACGTCATCGCCGGCCGGGCCGGCCGGATCGCCGCCGTCGAGGGCGGCCGGGGCCAGAGCGCGGACTACGCGCGCATCATCCTGGAGCAGGCGACGCGCATGACGGCCGTCATCCGCCAGCTCCTCGACTTCTCCCGCCGTCAGGGACCGAAGCCCGGTCTCTGCAACCTCCGCACGCTCGCCAGCCGCACGATCGACCTGCCCGCCCCGCTCGCCGAGAAGCAGGGCGTGACCATCGAGCTGAAGTCGCCCGAGGGACTCCTCCCGGTGCGCGTCGATCCGAGCCAGATCCAGCAGGCGTTCGCCAACGTCGTCATGAACGGCATCCAGGCCATGCCCCGCGGGGGCCGTCTGCTCGTCTCGATCGAGCCGGCCGAGGCCCGCCGTCCGAGTGACGCCAGTGGGCGGACGGGGCAGTACCTGCGCGTCACCGTCGAGGATCAGGGCCGCGGCATCGGCGCGGAGGCCCTCCCGCACATCTTCGAGCCGTTCTTCACCACCAAGGACGTGGGCGAGGGCACCGGCCTCGGGCTCTCCGTGGCGCACGGCATCGTGACCGACCACGGTGGCTGGATCGACGTCGAGAGCGAGCCGGGCCGGGGGACGCGGGTCGCGATCTTCCTCGCCTCGGCCGAGCCCGGAACCGCCGAGGTCGCCTCGTGAAGGGGCGTGTCCTCGTCGTCGACGACGATGCGAGCATGTGCGACATGCTCGTCTCCGACCTGGGCGAGCTCGGCTTCGAGGTGAAGGCGCGCACGGCGGCGCCGGCGGCACTGGAAGCGCTCGTCGCGTCGGAGTTCGACGCGGTCGTGGCCGACCTCAACATGCCGGGCATGAGCGGCCTCGAGCTCTGCGAGCGCATCGTCGCGTCTCGCCCGGATGTGCCCGTGATCGTGATCACCGCCTTCGGGAGCATCCAGACGGCGATCGCCGCGATCCGGAGCGGCGCCTACGACTTCGTCACCAAGCCGCTCGAGGTCGACGCCCTGGGGCTCGCGCTCGAGCGGGCGATCCAGCACCGCAGGCTGAGCGACGAGGTACGGCGGCTGCGCCAGGCGGTCGAGGAAACCCGCCGCTTCGGCGCCCTGCTCGGGACCAGCCCCGCGATGCGGCGGATGTACGAGCTGCTCGACCGCATCGCGGACTCCAGCGCGTCGGTGCTGATCGCCGGCGAGACGGGGACCGGAAAGGAGCTCGTCGCGCGCGCCCTCCACGAGCGGGGACGGCGGAAGGCGGGCCCCTTCGTCGCCGTCGACTGCGCGTCCCTCCCGGAGCCGCTGCTCGAGAGCGAGCTCTTCGGGCACGTGCGCGGCGCCTTCACCGACGCGCACGCGGTGCGCAGGGGGCTCTTCGTGCAGGCGAACGGGGGCGCGCTCTTCCTCGACGAGATCGGCGACCTGCCGCTCGCCCTCCAGGCGAAGCTCCTGCGGGCGCTCCAGACGCGCTGCGTGCGGCCGGTCGGCGCCAACGAGGAGGTGCCCTTCGACGTCAACCTGATCGCGGCGACCAACCGCGACCTCGAGTCGGCCGTCGAGGAGGGCCGCTTCCGCGAGGATCTCTACTTCCGGATCAACGTGATCCACGTCGAGATGCCGCCCCTGCGGGCGCGGGGCGGCGACGTGCTCCTCCTCGCGCAGCACTTCGTCGACCGCTACGCCGCGCAGGCCGGCAAGCGCGTCACCGGGCTCTCGCCCGAGGCCGCGGAGCGGCTGCTCGCCTACGTCTGGCCCGGCAACGTGCGCGAGCTCGAGAACTGCATCGAGCGGGCGATCGCCCTCACGCGGCACGAGACGATCGGCCTCGACGATCTCCCGGAGAAGATCCGCGGCTTCCAGCGCTCGCACGTGCTGGTCGCGGGCGACGATCCGTCCGAGCTCGCGCCGCTCGAGGAGGTCGAGCGCCGCTACGTCCTGCGCGTGATGGAGGCGGTCGGCGGGAGCAAGACGCTCGCCGCGCGGGTGCTCGGGATCGGCCGCAAGACGCTCTACCGCAAGCTCGAGCAGTACAAGATCGGCGCCGTCTCCCGGAGTACCTAAGCTAGCACGCCGAGCCCGTGTCGCGTTCCGACCCGGCGGGTCGGCGTGACACGAGGCCGCGCGGCGGCGGCGGCGGCGCGGCCTCCCCCGCGCGAGGGTACGCGCCTTGCACCACTCTCGACCCGGCGTGGCGAGACGCTGCGCGAGAGCGAGGTCGCGAGACATGCACGAGGCTCACACCACCCGGCTTGTGGGGGAGGGGGAAGTGGCGGCGATCGGTACGACGCTGCAGCCGGCGTCGGGCGCCCGCCGGCGCCCGGGGCGCCCGCCCGTCGAGGTGGAGTTCGTGATGCCCTCGCAATTCCACGTCCCGGCCCGCGAGGCGTGGCACCAGGGCGAGAAGCGGCTCATGCTCGCCGTCCTGAAGGATGCCGTCGACATCCTCTCCCAGTACGCTACGGCGAACCAGCCGCGGCGCAGGCAGATATTCGCGAAGACCGTCGCCTGGGTGGCCGCGAACGACACCACCTGGCCCTTCTCCTTCGTCAACATCTGCGACACGCTCGGTTTCGACATCGCCTCGCTGCGAAAGGCGCTCGCGCGCCGCGTGGAGGCGGCACGCCGGGTATGCCGGCCCGAGTGACGTTCGCGAGCGTGACCGATCAACCGGCGGGTCCGCGAGCCTGCCCCGAGCGCCGCGCGTGCGCCGCCAGGATCGCCCGCACCAGGTTGCGGTATGCCGAAGCGTACCCGCCTTTGGCTATGAGTACCGCTCGACTACGGCTCAGGGGAGTCTCTCACTCCTACGTCGAAGCGCCCCACCGGGCGCACAGCTAGGCCTGCGGCACCGCCATCCCCCGCGCCACTGCGGGACGCGCAGTGATCTTGGTGATCCAGCGCGCGACGTTGGCGCCCTCGCCCACCACCTCGGGCTTCGCGCCGCGGATCAGGTCG
>VBKJ01000091.1 GCA_005879795.1 Deltaproteobacteria bacterium | reverse complement strand
CGAGCAGCGAGCGGTTCGCGACCGGCGCGTACACGCTCAGCGTCGTCCCGGGAACGAAGCCTCGCTCGCTCGCCCCTTGCAATCGGTGACGCCGGTTCCCGTGGCCGTGCTCGTTTCAGGCGGCGGCACGAACCTTCAGGCGCTGCTCGACGCGCTACGCGACTCGGCGGTAGCCCGCGTTGCCCGCGTGGTCGCGAGCGGCGCCGATGCGGGCGCGCTCGAGCGAGCGCGACGGGCGGGGGTGCCCACGGCGGTGCTCGCGCACCCTGACGATCCGGACGAGGTCGTGACGGCCACCGGGAACGCCAGGCTCGTCGTGCTCGCGGGATACCTCAAGCGGATTCCGCCCGCCGCCGTCGCGCGGCTTCGCTGGCGCGTGATTAATATCCATCCGGCGCTGCTCCCCGCGTTCGGTGGCTCCGGGATGTATGGCCGCCGCGTCCACCAAGCCGTGCTCGCGAGCGGCGTCGCGCTCTCCGGAGCGACCGTCCACTACGTGGACGAGGAGTATGACCGCGGTCCGATCATCGCGCAGTGGCCCGTGCCGGTCCGTCCGGACGACACACCCGAGACGCTCGCCGCGCGCGTGCTCGCCGTGGAGCATCGGTTGCTGCCGCAGGTGGTGATGGAGCTGGCGCGACTAGGCGTCCCGGAAAGGCCCGTGCGGCTCTCCGCGAGCGGTTCCGCGTTTGTGGTGGCTGACCAACCTTCTGTGAGGGTCGGGGAGGGTCGGGGATGATCGGTGGGAAAAAAGATTTCGGGATTCGACACCGTGGTTCCCATCCTGAAGGATGGGCCCGGAGCAACACAACGCTGAAGCGTGTACTCGCCCCTGTGCTTCAGCACAGCGCCATGCTGGGCCCACGCTTGAGCGTGGGAACAAGGACCGCCGTCCTGATACTCGTTCTGTCCGCCAGTCCGACCGTCCGCCTGTCGGCACAAGGTGACGTCGACCGTCTGGCGCTCCGGTTCGCCTCCATGACGGCGGTGACCGGTCTCGAGCAGGCGATGGTCGACTCGCTGCGGGCGCTCTTCCCCGGCACCACGCGGGATCATGCGGGCAACGTGACGCTCATGCTGGGTCAGGGCTCCCCGAAGCGCCTGTTCACCTGCCCGCTCGATGAAGTCGGTTACGTCGTGGGCAACATTCTCCCCGACGGCTTCTTGCTGCTGCGGCGGGTGGGAGGCGGAGGCGCGGGCCGCACGGCGTCGCCCTTGTTCGATCAGCAGCTCGAGGGTCACCGCGTGACTGTGTTCGGTGCGCGAGGCGCGGTGCCCGGCGTGGTCGCCGTGAAGTCCACGCATCTGACGCGGGGCCGCGGCGCGCCGGGCACGCCCGATCCGGTCTTCACCGTGGACAACGCGTACGTGGACGTGGGCGCAAGCTCGGCGGCCGAGGTGCAGGGTCTCGGGATCGCGGCGCTCGCCCCCGTGTCGCTCGCCAAGCGGCCGCAGCTGTACGGCGAGCGACTGCTCGCCGCGCCCGTCGCCGGGCGGCGCGCCGCCTGTGCCGCGCTCGCCGCGGCGGTTCAGGCGAAACCCAAGGTGAAGGGCACGGTCGTGGTCGCGTTCACGGTGCAGAGTCTCTATACGAGCAACGCCGGCCTCGCGAGCGTGAAAGCCCTGCTCGGACCGTTCGACGACATCAAGACCGCAGCGCTGCCGGCGCGCTACGCGGACACGGCGGTCGAGACGGTCGCCCTCGCCGATGCGGACCGGCTGGTCCGGGAAATCCTGCAATGGATGGAGGGGAGATGAGGGCGGTGGTAGCGGCGGGAGCGCTGCTTGGTGTCTTACTGCCCTTCCGTCTTTCCGCCCAGGACTCCACTCGAATCGCCGAGGCCCAGTCGGTTCTCGCCCAGCTGGTGGAGACCTACGGTGTCTCCGGCGCCGAGGGTCCGGTACGGGAGGCGGTGAAACGACTGTTGCCCAGTTGGGCCAAGAGCGAGACCGACACCGCGGGCAACCTGTGGGTGCGAGTCGGCCAGGGGAGCCCGGTGGTGGTGGTCATCGCGCACCTGGACGAAATCGGTTTCCGGGTGACCGGGATCCGCGACGACGGCACGCTCGAGCTCGAAACCCGCGGCGGATTCATTTCCTCGCTGTTCGAGGCCAAGCCGGCGCTGGTGCACACCGACCAGGGTGACATCGCCGGCGTCTTCCTGCCGCGCGACTCGGGTTTCACCCGCCACACTCCGCCACCGTTGCGCGTCGATGTCGGAACTACGTCTCGAGCGGCGGCCATGGCACGGGGCGTCAGACCCGGGCAGACGGTAACCATGCCGAAGCAGTACGTCCGCCTCTCGGGGACCCGCGCGACGGGCCGGTCGTTCGACGACCGCGTCGGCGCGACCGCGCAGCTCATCGCGCTGCAGCGCCTGGACCGCGCGGCGCTCAAGCATCAGGTGATTTTCATCTGGAGCGTGCGCGAGGAGATCGGGCTCGAGGGCGCTGCGGCAGCGGCCGCGGCGCTCGGCACGACTCCGCGACGGGTCCATGCGATCGACACCTTCGTGTCTGCGGACTCTCCGCTCGAGCTGCCCAATTTCGCCGTGGCGCCGATCGGGCGAGGGGCGGTGGCACGGGCGCTCGACAACTCGTCCATCACGCCGCCCGCCTACGTGGACTCGCTGGTCCAAATCGCGCGGGCGCGGGGCGTCGCGCTTCAGGTCGGCACCACCAACGGCGGCAACGACGGATCCGAATTCACGCCGTACGGCGTGGTGGACGTGCCGATCGGCTGGCCGCTGCGTTACTCCCATTCTCCCGCCGAGGTGATCGACCTGAAAGACGTGGTGAGCCTCGCCGACATGATCCGGGCCGTGGCCGAAACCTGGTGAAGCCACGAGCCCTGCTGTCGGTGTCGAACAAGCGCGGCATCGTGGAGCTTGCCCGCGAGCTGGTGGCGCTCGGCTGGGAGATCGTCTCCACCGGCGGCACCGCCGAGGCACTGCGCACGGCGGGCGTCGCCGTGATCCCCATCGAGCAGGTAACGGGATTCCCCGAGATGATGGACGGACGCGTGAAGACGCTGCACCCCAAGGTGCACGGCGGCCTGCTCGCCCGCCGCGCCCACCCCGGCGACCGCGCCGCGCTAACCGAGCACGGCATCACGCCGATCGATCTGGTGGTCGTCAACCTCTATCCGTTCCGCGAGACGGTCGCGAAGCCCGGCGTCAGCTTCGAGCAGGCGATCGAGCAGATCGATATCGGCGGCCCCTCGATGCTCCGCTCGGCCGCGAAGAACCATCAGGACGTGCTCGTCGTCGTCGACCCGGACGATTATCCCAAAGTCGTCGGCGCGATCAAGGACATGGCCCGGGGCGTAAGCCCCGGGTTGCGGAAGGAGCTCGCTGCCAAAGTCTTCGCCCACACCGCGGCCTACGACGCCGCGATCCACGGCTATCTGACCAGGGATGCACCCGGGTGGCCCGAGCGAATCACCGTCGCGCTCGAGCGCCGCCAGGAGCTCCGCTACGGGGAGAACCCGCACCAGGCCGCGGCGTTGTATGCGACCGCGGAGCCCGGCATCCGCGATCTGGAGCAGCTCTCCGGAAAGGAGTTGTCCTTCAATAATCTGCTCGACCTGGACGCGGGGCTCCTGGCCGTCGCGCCGTGGAGCGGGCGCGGCGCGGACCGCGCCGCGTGCGCCATCATCAAGCACACCACGCCGTGTGGCATCGCACTCGGCCGATCGCCGCGGGAAGCGTACGAGCGCGCCCTCGCCACCGACCGGACGTCCGCGTTCGGATCGGTGATCGCGTACAACGTGACCGTGGACCGCGGGACGGCGGAGGCGATGCGGGAGCTGTTCGTCGAGGTAGTGGTGGCGCCCGCGTTCGCAGAGGACGCCGTCCGAGTGTTCCAGGAGAAGAAGAACCTGCGCGTGGTGCGACTGCCGGTGGGAGAGGCCACCGGTTGGGACTGGAAGCGGATTCGCGGCGGGTTCCTGACGCAAGAGCGCTCCCGCCTCGAGCAGGTGATGGATGAAACCAGGTGGAAAGTCATGACCAAACGCGCGCCCACGGACGTCGAGTGGCGCGACCTGCGGTTTGCCTGGGGCGCCGTGGGGGCGGTCAAGTCGAATGCGATCCTCCTGGCGCGCGACGAGGCCGCGATCGGGATCGGCGCCGGCCAGACGTCGCGGGTGGACGCCTCGTTCCTGGCGATCCACAAGGCGCGCCAGCAGGGTCACGATCCCAAGGGCGCCGTGTTAG
>VBKJ01000090.1 GCA_005879795.1 Deltaproteobacteria bacterium | reverse complement strand
GAGGTCCGCGCGCTCGCGCCGGCAGCCGAGGCCGAGGCGGCGGAGCGCGCGCCCCACCCGTCGCGAGCGCCGGGCGACGTCGGCGTAGGTTAGGACCCGGTCCCGCCACACGATCGCCTCGCGGTCGCCCAGGTGGCGGGCAAGGAACTCCTGGATCGAGGCGAGGTTGTAGAGCACGTCAGTACGGCTCGCCGCTCTTGTGAAGCACGCCGCGTCGGCGCGACACGAAGAGATCGGCGTCCGGATAGTGCACCTCGTCGTCGAGCGAGCGGTCCCCGACCTCGAGGTAGAGCGCCGGACGGTCGGTGCGGTTCACGAGGTGATGGCCGTCGGCAACGCCCGCCGGGAAGCCCGCGGCCATCCCCGGGCCGAGCGTCTGCTCGCCCGCGTCGGTGATCAGCGTGACCTCCCCTTCGAGGACGTAAACGAACTCGTCCTCGCGCGTGTGCCAGTGCCGCTGCGCCGACCAGGCGTCGGGCCCGAGGCGCCGCAGGTTGACGCCGAAGTGCGTGAGCCCGACCGCGTCGCCGAGCGCGCGCTTGGCGCGGCCGCGGCACGGGGCGTCGAGCGGCGGCGGATACGCGGACCCGGTCTGCTCGGGCACGGTCGCTGGATCGAGCGCAGGCATGTGACCCCCTCAGCGTCCGTGGAAGACCGGCCTTCGCTTCTCCTTGAACGCCTTCGTCCCTTCCTTCGCGTCCTCGGACATGGCGGCCGGCACGCCGATCTCCTGCTCCTTCTCGAGCGCCTGCGCGGTCGGCAGGCCGAGGCCCGCCAGCACCGAGCGCTTGACCGCCTGCACGGCGAGCGGGCCGTTGTCGCAGATGACCTCGGCGTAGCGGCGCGCCTCGCGCATGACCTCCGCCGCCGGCACGACCTTGTTCACGAGCCCGACGCGGAGCGCCTCGGCGGCCGAGAACTGCTCCCCCGTCAGCAGGATCTCCATCGCCTTCGCGAACGGGATCTGCCGCGCCAGGCGCACGGTCGAGCCGCCCATCGGGAAGAGGCCGTGCTTCACCTCGGCGATCGCGAAGCGCGCGTCCCCGGCGGCCACCCGGATGTCGGTCGCCTGCAGCATCTCCATGCCGCCCGCGACGCAGTAACCCTTCACCGCGGCGATGATCGGCTTCACCACCTCGTAGTTCCGGAGGAGCCCCTTGTAGATGATGGAGTAGTCCTCGATGATGCGCCGGTCGAAGTCGGTCTCGGCGGGACGGAGGCCCTGCATCATGCGAACGAGGCGGTCGAGATCGGCGCCGGCGCAGAACGCCTGCTCCCCCGTGCCGGTGAAGATCACGGCGCGGATCGACGCGTCGTCGTTGATGTCCTGCCACACGTCGGCCAGGCGGCAGAGCATCTCGGCGTTGATCGCGTTCCGCACCTCGGGGCGGTTCATGGTGACGGTCGCGACGCCGTCGCGCTTGGCGTAAAGGACGGCGGGCTCAGAGGGCATCGCTCACCAGCCACATCGCGAAGTACTGCGCGCCGCCGCCGTAGGCGTGGCCGAGCGCGTTCTTGACACCCTCCACCTGGTGCTCGCCGGCGCGCTCCATCACCTGGAGGGCGGCCTCGCCCAGCCGCAGCATCCCCGAGGCGCCGATCGGGTTCGTGCACAGCACGCCGCCCGAGGGGTTCACCGGGAGATGCGCGCCCATCTTCTGCTCGCCGCGCTCGACGATCTTCCAGCCCTCGCCCGTGTCGCAGAAGTCCAGGTTCTCGAGCCACATGGGCTCGAACCAGGCGAAGGGGACGTACATCTCGACCGTCTGGATCTCCTTCCACGGATTCCTGATCCCGGCTTTCTCGTACACCTTCCGGGCGCAGAGGCGTCCCGCCTGCGGGCTCACCTGGTCGCGTCCCGGCACCCACATCGCCTCGGCGTAGGAGTAGCCGGCCTTCACCCAGGCCGGCTTCCGCGGCCCCTTCTTCGCCTGCTCCTCGGAGGCGACGACGAGCGCGCAGGCGCCGTCGGAGGACGGGCACGTCTCGAGGTAGCGGATCGGGTCCCACAGCACGGGCGACTGGAGCACGTCCTCGACCGTCATCGGCTCGCGGAGGTGCGCGTACTCGTTCCGCGCCGCGTTGGCGCGCGCGTTGGCGGCGACCAGCGGGCCGATGTGGGGCGGGCAGCCCGTGCGCGTCATGTAGGCGCGGCAGTAGGGCGCGAAGAAGCCGCCCGCGCCCGCGACCAGCGGCGGGGTGAAGGGCAGGTTCGGCGAGAGCGCCCACATGGCGTTGCCCTCGGACTGCTTCTCCCAGGCGACGGTCAGCACGCGCTCGAAGAGGCCCGAGGCGACGTGGGTCACCGCGGCGAGCGCGGTCGAGGCGCCGACCGAGCCCGCGGTGTGCACGCGGATGAGCGGCTTCAAGTGCGCGCCGAGCGCGCCGGCCAGGAACTGCTCGGGCTGCATGACGCCTTCCAGCTGGTCCGGCGCCTTGCCCATGACGACGGCGTCGATGTCGCCGTAGTCGAGGCCCGCGTCGGCCAGCGCGCGGTCCACCGCCTCGCGCACCAGGCCCGGGATGCTGAGGTCGCTCCGGCGCGAGGCGTGATGCGTCTGCCCGACGCCGACCACCGCGACCGGGCGTTTCACGTCCACCTCCGCTCGCTGCCCAGCACGAAGAAGAGGTTCTGCTGCAGGCAGTGGCCCTGCGCAGCGTGCGCGATCACTCTCCGCACGTTCGGCACCGCGTGGGTGCCCGCGCGGCCACTCAGCTGCCGGAACGCCTCGCCCAGGCGGATGAGGCCCGTCATCATGAGCGGGTGGCCGCAGAGCGGGCCGCCAGAGGGATTCTTCTTCGGCGTCGCCGCTGCCGCGTCGACGCCGATGGCCTCGCATAGAATGAGCTCCTCGGCAGGATTCGTGGCACACAGCTCGATGACGTCGACCTCGTTGGCGCTCGCGAGGCCCGCCATGGCGAGCGCTCGCTCGGCCGCGAGCCGCGCGCCGGCGCTGCGCGAGACGTCGCGCGCGCCGAGCGTCTGCATCTCGATGCGCTGGTCGACGCCGTGCACCCACGCCGGCCGGTCGCACATCCGCTCCGCCTTCCCCTCGGCGGCAAGGACGAGACAGACGGCGCTGTCGCCGTAGGGCGGGAGGTAGCCGCGGCGGAGCGGCTCGACCACCCAGGGTGTGGCGGCGAGCGTCGCCGCCGGCACCGCCTCGCGCAGCTGGGCGCAGGCGTTCTTCGCGCCCGCGGCGCGGTTGCGTGCCGCGATCTCGGCGAGATCGCGGTCGGTGGCCCCGCTGCGCGCCATGTAGGCGCTCGCCTGGAGGGCCGCGGTCGCGCTGGGCCCGAGCCCGAGCGGCGCCTGGTAGTACGGGTCGAGCTCGAGGTTCAGCACGCGCTCCGGCTCGCCCTCGGAGTTCTTCCCGTAGCCGCACACGAGCGCCGTGTCGCAGTCGCCCGCCTGCATGCGCACCCAGGCGTAGTAGGCGGCGAAGGCCGCGTCCATCTCGAGGTGCAGGTCCTGCTTCGCCGGCCACGAGCCCATCACGTCGAGCGCGGTCACGAAGCCGAAGGGGCGGCCGTCGATGTAGTCGGAGGAGCCGGCCACCTGGTAGTCGATCGCCGCGCGCTCGACGTCGCACTGGTCGAGCGCGCTCCGCACCTCGGGGTAGAGGATCTCGGAGGCGACGCGGTGCTCGTCGCGCGCGACGATGGGCGCCTGGGAGAACGCCACCACGGCAATGTTTCGGAGCCTGCTCATGCGGAGCTCAGAGCCGGTTCAGGAACGACGCGAGCGGTGCGTCGGGCTCGCCCGTCGGGCGGAAGTAGAGGATGTCCTCGTGGTCGCCGTGCCGCTCGCCGTCGGGCTTCCACACCGCCTCGACGCGCATGCCCATGCGCACGTCCTCGGGCCTGCACTCCTGGATGAGCGCGAAGATCGAGACGTCGGCGCCGTCGAGGGCGACCGAGGCCGCGACGTAGGGCAGCTCCACGTTCCGCCCGATCACCGGGATGCGCACGATGCAGAAGGTGGTGACGACCCCTCGGTCGGCCACCTGGACCAGCTCCTCGCAGGGCGCGAAGCTCTCGGGCGAGGCGACGAGCGGCGGCACGAAGACCTTGCCGGTCGTGGAGCACTTGGAGCCCAGAATCTTCTTGTCCTTGAGCGCGAGGAGGTAACGCGCGCGGTAGTCGCCCGCGACGTAGTGGTACGGGAGGCGGAGGTTCGCCTCCACGTACTTGACGGGCTCCTTCGGCGGCTCGCTCATGCCAGCACCCGGAAGCACTCGATGTCGCGGATCGTCCCCCTCCGCTCCGCCGCCCACACCGCCTCGACGCGCACGCCGACGCGCAGCCGCTCGAGGTCGTCCTTGACCACGTGCGCGAGCGCCGTGTCGGCGCCGTCGAGCCTGACGAGCACGAAGGCGAAGGGCCGGTCGAACGGGTGGAGCCCCGCGATCGGCTCGCGCACGACGGCGACCGCGGTGACGACGCCGGTGGGCTTCACCTCGACCCACTCGCCGCCCGCGGAGCCGTCGGCCTCGGAGTAGCCGAGCGGCGGGACCACGACCCCCTGCCCCGCCACGCGCTGCCCCCAGATCCGCTTC
>VBKJ01000089.1 GCA_005879795.1 Deltaproteobacteria bacterium | reverse complement strand
GCCGATGGCGCCCTCGTCGAGCGCCGCGCGCACCAGGTCGGCCATCGCCGCCACCTCGTCGGGCGTGGCCGGGCCAGGCTCGGCGCCCTTCACCGCCGCGCGCGCCGTGCCGTGGCCGACGAGCTGGGCGACATTGAGGGCGAGGCCGCGCCGTTCGAGGGCGGCGAGGAAGCTGCCCATGCCGCTCCAGCCGTAGTCGAGGTCGTGGTCGTGCAGCATGCGCCCGACGAGCGGCAGCAACGCCTGGTTGCCCGGCAGGTACGGCGCCGGCGAGCAGCCGCAGTTGCCGGCGACGATCGTGGTGATGCCCTGCTCGAGCAGCGGCGCCAGCACCTCGGCGTGGTCGGGCTGCGGGATCACCCAGTCGCTGTGCGAGTGCATGTCGATGAAGCCTGGAGCGATCACCTGGCCGGTGCAGTCGAGGCGTCGCGCGGCGCTGGCATCGTCGAGCACGCCGACCGCGGCGATGCGGCCGTCGGCGATTGCGACCGAGGCTGGGAAGCCGTCACGGCCGGTGCCGTCGAGCACGGTGCCGTGGTCGAGGATGAGGTCGAAGGCCATGTGCGGACCATCGCATGCGCAAACGCCGTGGCGCAACGTGCACCGCCCCCCGCTCTTCTCAGGAGCGCCCGCCTCCGTGCCCGGGGCGCGGGAACCGTGATCGCGGGCCTGCTACGCAGGCCCACCGGCGGGGGCGTCGATGCTACCCGTCACTGCGGCATCCGGCTCGATTAGCTCCGGCCGGCGCCAGCGCTCCGCGACGGACAGGGCCTTGACTTGGCTCGACACTTCGATGATTGTCGAGGCGTGGCTGATGCTGGGCGTTTGGCGAGGATATTCAGGGCGCTCTCGAATCCGAATCGGCTGCGGATCTACGCGGAGATCCTGAAGAACGAGGAAGCTAGGCTCGACGTCGGCTGTGGCTGCCACCTCGCGGACGTCGTGCGCTCGCTCCGGTCGCTCAGGATCGGCTCACCGACGATCTCGCACCACGTGAGGGAGCTCGTGAACGCCGAGCTGATCACGGCCGAACGGCAGGGGAAGTTTCTGGTCTGCAGGATCAATCCGAGGACACGAGATCTCGCCCGCGCGATGTTCGCCTGAGTGCGGAAGAACCGCCATGGCCAATCCGCTATCGGAGCCCACCTTGAGTCTCTTCACGATCTGCGCGGCGATCCTGACGCTCAAGATGCTCCTCATGGCGACGCTCGTCGGGGTGCTGCGGAACGTCCGCGGCGTCCACATCGCTCCCGAGGACTATCGGCTTCTCGGTAGGACTCCCCGTCCCCCCGATGAGCTGATCGAACGCGTCCGCCGCGCCCACCAGAACGACGTCGAGAACATCCTCCCCTTCTTAGGGGTCGGGCTACTCTTCGCCTTGAGCGGGGGCTCCGCCACGGTCGCGTGGTGGCTCTTCCTCGTCTTCACCGTCTCACGGTTCCTGCACACGGTCTTCTACCTGGCCGCGTTGCAGCCCTGGCGGAGCGTGATCTTCACCGTGAACGCCGTCGCCCTCGGCACGATGTCCGTGCTCTTGCTGTGGAGGATCGTCACATGACCGAAGCGCGTCCAGCATTGCACCCCAAACTTTCGATCGAGATCCCCGGCGAGGCTGAGCTGTACGAGAAGCTCAAGGCCTACCAATGGAACGCTTCGACCGAGATCGACTGGTCGCGCCCGATCCGGAACTATTCGGAGGAGACCTACGAAGCGGTCAAGCGCTACTTCAGCCGCGAAGATTTCGACCGGCTCCGCGCCGAGCAGCGGGCCTTGACCTTCACCCAGCTCTTCGTGGGCGAGCAGGCCGCGCTCGCGCTCTGCGCGCAGCTCCTTAACATGGTCCCCGAGATGGAGACTAAATTCTGTCTCGCCGGCCAGATCATCGACGAGGCGCGCCACGTGGAGGTGTTTGGGCGCTACCTCGACAAGCTCGGTGCCGAGGCGCCGATCAACCGGCCGCTCGAAGAGCTAGTTCATCGCCTCCTCGACTCCGACCACTACGGCGAGAAGATCGTTGGCATGCAGATCTTCCTCGAGGGCATCGCCGTTGGCATTTTCCAGCGCTTCCAGACTGAGAGCCCCGATCCGTTGATGCGCGACATCATCCGGCTCGTGCTGCGCGACGAATCGCGGCACGCCGGCTTCGGGGTCATCTACCTCGCCGATCGTTTCCGTAGCGCGACGCCGGCCGAGCGCACCCGCGTCGAAGGCTTCGTGGGGGAGCTCTGGCGCCTCTTTCGTCACGCGACCGCCTCGCCCTTTGGGCCGATCGATCAGTTCCTCGAAGACACCTTCGACGACATCGCCCACCGGCTGCAGCTGATCGGGCTGGAGCTGCGGTAGTGCGAGGCCTGCGGGCCTCACCGTGGCTCAGACGCCGCGTGGCGACCGCGTGTTCGAAAAGTCGAACGGGATGCTCTTGCAGCGAGGCCAGGGAAGCCCCTCGGTCTCGACGCTGATCGAGCCGGCGCGCGCGTTCGGCCTCGAGGTCAAAGACTTCTTCGCCTTCCAGAGCGCGGCCTTTGGCACCGCGCCATCGAGCTCCTCGAACGCGCGAGTCTCGACCAGGTGCGACGGATTCTGCGACTCCTCGGCGGAGCAGCGGACCCCCGTAGGCAGTTCGGACGCGGCTCTCACGGCGAGAGGCCGTGCGCGGCACTTCTGCACGCTGCGGCTTCGATGATGACCCGGCGTCACGGCGCGAACCCGTAGAGCCGCGCGCAGTTCGTCGCCGTGACCTTCTCGACGAAGGTCGGGTCGAGCCCCTGGAAGGCATGCGCGATCGCCTCGCGCGAGTGCGGGAAAGTGCTGTCGGGGTGCGGGTAGTCCGAGGCCCACATAAAGTTGTCCGGGCCGAGGAGCGGCAGGAGCTGGGGGCCAAGCGGCTCCTCTTCGAAGGTCGCGTACACCTGGCCGCGGAAGATCTCGCTCGGCCGCGCCTTGAGGCGGTAGTCCCGCGCCTTGGGCACGTGCTTCTCGGCCGCCGCGTCCATGCGGTGGACGAAGTAGGGCAGCCAGCCGATGCCCGACTCCGCGAGCACGAGCCGGAGGCGCGGGTGGCGCTCGAGGACGCCCGAGTAGATCATCATGGCGAGCGGCTCGTCGAGCTGGATCGGGCCGACGGCCGAGAAGGCGGCGAGCTCCCAGCTCCCCGGGGCGACGCGCACCTGCGAGGTCCCGTGCCCGATGTGAAAGCTCACCGGCAAGCCCGTCGCCTCGGCCGCGTCCCAGAAGCGTTCCCAGGCGGGGTCCGAGCAGCGGAATTCGAAGGGGCTGATGATGACACCGCGGTGGCCGAGCCGGGCGACCCGCTCGAGCTCCGCCACCGCCGCGTCGGCGGCGTGCGTCGGAAGGACGGGGAGCACGCTCAAACGCTGCGGGTCGTGGCGATTGAACTCGACCGCCCAGTCGTTGTACGCGGCGAGCGCTGCTGCCTTGAGCGCGGGATCGTTGATCGGCAGGCCGAAGAGGTTCGGCCCGTAGATCACCGAGGCGTAGACGCCGTCGCGGTCCATGTCTTCGAGGCGGAGCTTGGGGCTGGCGGCACGCAGTCCGTCGTCCTCGATGCCGGCGCGTACGATCGCGCTGTAGTCTCGCATGAGCCGCGTCCCGAAGGGGCCCATGACCGCGCCGTCGCACGTCCACCAAGCGCTGTCGCCCTGCTCGACGACGCGCGGCCCGCGCTCGCGGAGCCCGCCCGGCAGCCGCTCCTCCCAGACGTCGCGCGGCAGGTTCCAGAGATCCAGGTGATCGTCGCACAAGTAGAGCCGCCAGCTGATCGCCATGGCGGCACATTCTAGTCCCGCCGGCTCCCCCTGTGTCCAGGCGTTGCCGGTGACCTGCCCGCCGCTCGTCGAGCGTACCTTCGTGGGCGGGTGTCGCCTCACGGGCGCAGCTGTGCGAGTGCGCGCAAGAAGTTTCCGCCGAGTACCTTCTGGATGGCTGGACGAGGCGGCCGCGCGGCTCGGCCTAGACCTTGGGACCCTGCGGCGGTTCTGGCAGGCGTCGGGGCTGAGCGACGGGGCGAGCTGATGTCGCGCGGCCTCCGCCGCGAGCTGTTTGGATGAGGTCTCTACGGCGGAGCGTGCCCGCAACGCCAGCGAGGAACGCGGGCGTGTTCCGCGAGCCACCCGGCGACGACGGGAAAGACCTCGGTCGGGGCGGCGCGGCCGAGGATCAGGTCCACGTGGCCGTAGTCCACGGCGTGGCCGTGGGCGCGGCCGAACTCCCGGTACGTCGCCGACGGGAGCCGGTCGAGCGCCAGGCGGACGGCGGCGGGGGTAGCGAAGCGATCGGCGGTCCCGGCGATGACGAGCAGGGGCGTCGCCACGCGGGCGAGCGCGTCCAGGTAGTCGACGCGCCCGCAACCCTATCGGCAGTAGTGCCGTGGCGAGCAAGTACTGCCCGAGGGGCAGTCCGCGGGGTCCCCGACGCACACGAGCTCATGCAGCGGCGCACCCCGCTCCCGCCGCTCGATCACCCTGAGGCCCCACTCGCCCGGTGCCGCCGCCATGACGCGACATGGGCCGCCGCCGGCGAACGGCTTGAGCGCCGTGCAGGTCGCCTGCACCGCGGCGGCCGTCGGCTCCACGCCCTCCTCGACCCAGCGCGTGAGGGCGAAGAACGCGGCGAGGTGCTCTACGGCGCTGAACCCGCAGTGACCGCCGGTCGCGGTGAAGAGCTGGACGAGCTGCTCCGGGCGGCCGCTCGCTACGAAGGCTTCCCGATATTTCTCATCGTTTTCCGGAATGACGAGACCGTCGTCGAGCGCGTGGAGGGTGAGGACCTTGGCTGCGGTCCGCCCGCGCGGCTCGAAGAAGCGCTGCATGTAGTTGACCCCCGCCGCGTCGGCGCTCGCGCGCGGCACGCCCCGGTTGAGTGCGAGCTGCTCACCGGGGGTGAGGGCGGGGGCGGCGTAGTCGACCCCGATGTTCCCCCACGCCTCACCCTCGGACATGGGGTTCTCGGCACTCGCCGCATGGAGGAGCGCGCGCCGTCTCACCCGAGCCGCTCCCGGACGTGATCGCCGACCCGCAGGGCGTTCGCCATGATGGTGAGGGCCGGGTTCACGGCACAGCTCGAGGGGAAGAAGCTCGCGTCGACGACGTAGAGGTTGTCGACGTCGTGGGCCTTGCAGTGGACGTCGAGGGCCGACGTCTTCGGGTCGCGGCCGAAGCGGACGGTACCGTTCTGGTGCGCCACGCCGGCCAGCGGGATGCGCGCCGGGATGTAGGCGTTCAGGGGAATCAGGTGATCGTGGCAGCGGATCTCCTTGAGCATGCCCTTGAGCTTCGCGATGAGACGCCGGTGCCCCTCCTCGTTGTTCGGTCTGTAGGCGAGGGTGATCCGGCCGTCGCGGTCGACGGTGACCCGGTTGTCGGGGTGGGGCAGGTCCTCGGAGGTGAGCCAGAAGGAGAGCGTGTGCTCGGCCATCTTCTCGAGCGTCCAGCCCGGCGCGATGCGTGGCGCCCCGGCGCGGAGCGTGTTCGCGTCGGTCTTCCCGATCATCGAGATGTGGCCCATCGGGTAGTCCCACTCCTTCGACGGGAAGTAGAAGTCGTTCAGGCCCCAGGTCTTCTGGAAGCGCGTCGGGTTCGGCTCGCGGGAGACGGCGAGGAGCATCGAGTTCAGATGGCACATGTAGTGGCGGCCGACGACGCCGGAGCCGTTGGCGAGGCCGCGGGGGTGCTGGTCGCTCGCGGAGCGGAGGAGGAGCGCGGCCGAGTTGACGGCCCCGCACGAGACGGCGACGACGCCGGCCGAGTACGTCTCGTGCGCTCCGTCGCGCTCGACGTGGACCTTCGTCACCTCGCGCCCCGACGCGCTCGTCTCGAGGCGCGACACGTACGCGTCGGTGACCAGCGTGACGTTCGGGTGCGCGAGGGCGGGATCCACGCAGATCACCTGCGCGTCCGCCTTCGCGTAGACGAGGCACGGGAAGCCGTCGCAGGTGTCGCAGCGGATGCAGCGGCTCTGCCGCGGGTTCTGCTCGTCGAGCATGACGCCGACGGGCATGTGGAACGGCCGGTGCCCGATGCGCGTCAGGTCGTCGACCAGCTGCTGGATGCGCGGCTCGTGGCTGAGGGGTGGATGGAGGTAGGGCGCGCTCGCGGGCGGCTCCGTCGGATCGCTACCGCGGAGCCCGTGCACCTGGTAGAGATGCTCGGCCTCGGTGTAGTACGGCTCCAGGTCGTCGTACGCGATCGGCCAGGCGGGCGAGACGCCGCCGTGGTGGGCGACCTGGCCGAAGTCCTGCCTGCGGAGCCGGATCAGCGCGGCGCCGTAGAACTTGGTGTTCCCGCCGACGAAGTAGTGCGTGCCGGCGTGGAACTCCTTGCCGTCGCGGTCGTACCAGGGCTCCTTGATGTGGTAGCGGTTCTCGACCTCGACGGCGCGCGAGTCCCAGTTCTGCTTCTCGCGCGGCACGTAGCCGCCCCGCTCGAGGAGGAGGATGCGCTTGCCCGAGGGCGCGAGGCGGTAGGCGAGCGTC
>VBKJ01000088.1 GCA_005879795.1 Deltaproteobacteria bacterium | reverse complement strand
GTCGGGCTGCACCAGGGTGTCGGACGTCCACGAGATGTCCGCCGGGGACGGCAACAGATGGCCGACAGGCTCACGTTCGAGGTACTCGCTCACTGTCCGGGCCAACCTCACCGCCAGCTCCTGATGCCACAGCCGGGGTGCCGGGGTCACCAACAGCTCCCCGTACACCACCTCGTAGCGATTACCGTCCTCGGGCAGGGCTCGCACCATGTCGGCAGTGTAGTAAACGGGGGCGACCATGCCCATAGTATCGGCTCCTCGCCAGCGCGGGGGCAAGATGCGTGCACGCTTCATGGTGCGGTGACCGCCGCCACGAGTCGTCATCCGATTCGCGCCGGCCTCATCGGAAAACGACCCTCAGGAGCGACGCCGGAGCAGCGGCAGCTCCAGGCTGTCGCGCAGCGCCTGCCAGCTGGCCTCGATGATGTTCTCCGAGCAACCCATGGTGCTCCAGCGCTCACTCCCTCACTGCCTCGGCCTCGCGTTGCTTCGATGTTCTTTCTCACGCTGAGCTGCTACTGCTCCCGCGAGAGACTGCCCTAAGGCGCGTGCCAGAGGAGGTACGAGCTCTGGGCGATCGGCATAGCCGGCGTCGACCGCGTACGCTCCAGCCGGCAACGAACGCTGCTCGTCCGCAACCGCCGCGCGCAGACTTGCAAGACGAGCGGCGCTCGCCGCATCGGGCCACGAGCCTGTGCCCTTCGCGATTTGGACTCCGTTATGAAGTACGAACGCCAGGTAGGGGTTTCCGGCATCTTTCGCGGATAATCTGGTCGAAACCCAAGCAAGCAGGGCACCGAGGTATCTCGGGCGCTGGTCCCGATCCGAGACCATGCTGGTCAACGCCTTCACCTCTCGGTAAAGTGGCTCTTCGCTGGTAGTCCGGCCGCGTATGGAGAAGTGCACGGGCTGAGCTTCGATGGAGCGACCCGCATCGGGCCCGACCTCCGAGTTGAACGTAGCGCGCAGATCGTATGACCCAGGCGACAGGTGCCTGATGAACAGCCCTCGGGCGGCCGAATCCGCTGCTCCCCACCAGTCTTGCAACACGGTCGTATCGTACAGCCGGTCGCCCGGTGCAATAGGAACGCCGCGCCACCCAGGCGCTGGTACATAATCCGTCACACCGATAAGCCGCGGTACCGGCGAGCCTGCTACGCTCGTTAGCAGTGGCGTCAAGGCCGGGTACGTAATGCCGAACGGCGAAATCCACGCCGTGTCGAGCCCGTTGTTCGATAGCTCGAACACGGCGTAGATCGGCTCTTGTTCAAAGAACTCTCCCTTGCCGACGTACAGCCTGAGCTCTAACTGCGCATTTCCGTTGGATCCAGCCAGGGCGCCGAACCGACTCAGCAGCGTCAAGCCGAGCAAAACCGTGGTCACCATCGGCCGTTTCATATCGAAGGCTTCGAAGACTGACGCCGCAGCAGCGGCAGCTCCAGGCTGTCGTGCAGCGCCTGCCAGCTGGCCTCGATGATGTTTTCCGAGCAGCCCATGGTGCTCCAGCGCTCCGCACCGCTGGCGGACTCTACCACCACGCGAGGCTTGGCGGCGGTACCGAGGTGCTCGTCCACGATGCGCACCTTGTAGTCCACGAGGCGCACGTCGGCCAGCTCCGGATAGTGCGGCAGCAGCGCCTTGCGAACGGCATTGTCGAGCGCGTTCACCGGACCCGCACCCTCGGCCGCGGTGTGCATGACCGCGTCTCCCACCCGCAGTTGAATCATGGCCTGTGCCGTCATGTCGCCGCCGCTGCGGCGCTCCACGATCACCGTGAAGCCGAGCAGCTCGAAGGGAGGCCGATAATCGGCGGAGGCGCGGCGCACGAGCATCTCGAACGAACCGTCCGCCGCCTCGAACTGATGACCCCCGTATTCCAGCGTCTTTACCTGCTGCAGCACGTCCTGGGGAGAGACGCCGGCCGCCAGGCCGAGCAGGTCCGCGCGCAGCCGGACGTTCTGGCGCCCCGACAACTCGCTCACCACGACGCGCATCTCGTTCCCGACCAGCGCCGGATCGATGTGCTGATAGCTCTCCGGTAGCTTCGCGACGGCCGCGACGTGAATGCCGCCTTTGTGGGCGAACGCGCTCGCGCCGACGTACGGCGCATGCGCGTCGGGATTCAGGTTCGCGACGGCCGCCACGAAGAGCGCCACCTCTCGCAGGCGTCGCAGCTGCTCGGGCGGGAGCACCGGACAGCCGACCTTGAGCTGCAGCGTCGCAATGAGGGGGATGAGGTCGAGGTTGCCGCAGCGCTCGCCGTACCCGTTGATCGTGCCCTGGACGTGGACGCATCCCGCGCGCACTGCCGCCAGCGCATTCGCCACCGCGAGGCCGCTGTCGTTGTGCGGGTGAATGCCGAGCGGTGTACCGAGCTGCTCCCGGACGTCGCGCACCCGTTGTTCCACTACTTCCGGGAGCTCCCCTCCGTTCGTGTCGCACAGGACGATGCAGTCTGCGCCCGCGCCGGCCGCCGCCCGCAACGTGGCGAGGGCATAGTCCGCGTCCAGGCGGTAGCCGTCGAAAAAGTGCTCCGCGTCGTAGATCACCTCGCGGCCGAGCCGACGGAGGTAGCCCACGGTGTCCGAGATCATGCGGAGGTTCTCGTCGCGGCTCGCCTCGAGCACACGCTCCACGTGGAGGGTGGAGCTCTTCCCCACGATCGTCACCACCGGCGTCTCGGCTTCGAGCAGCGCGGTGAGACTGGGATCGTCTTCGCACCGGCCGTTCGCCCGGCGAGTCATCCCGAACGCTGCCGTCTTCGCGTGCCCGAGCCGCTCCTTCCGGATCCGACGGAAGAACTCCGAGTCCTTGGGGTTCGAGCCCGGCCAGCCGCCTTCGAGGTAGTGGATGCCCAGCTCGTCCAGCCGGTGCGCGATTTTCAGTTTGTCGTCGACCGAAAGCGACAGGCCCTCGCGCTGCGTGCCGTCCCGCAGTGTCGTGTCGTACAGGAACATGTTCCTCACCTCGCGTCGTTCCGTCAGGGATAACAAAAGCGGCGCGGCCTCTCGACTTCTCGAGAGGCCGCGCCGCGCATCATCGGGTCCTACAGTCCGTCAGCCGAGTGCCAGCACGCCGCCTCTCAGATGGAGTCGGATGGTAATGCTGGTAATCGACAGGCTGGCGCAACGAACGCTCATGGCTGAGATACTAACCCCTGGACGGGGTGCGTCAATCCCACGGGCTCTGCCCCCAGGAGTTCACGGACCTGGACCACCTCACCGATCACCACTGTGACGGGAGCCTCGAGACCCTCCTCTGCAACCCGTTCGGCGAGCGTGGCCAGCGTGGCTACTACCACGCGCTGAGCCGGGAGCGTACCGCTCGCGATCGCAGCGGCAGGGGTATCGGGATCCGCACCGTGCTCGAGCAGCCGGGCGATGATTTCGGGCAAGATGGAGAGCCCCATCAGCACCACCAGTGTCGGCACCCGCGCGAGCGACTGCCAATCGAGGTTGGACACGCCGTCGCACTCGTGTCCCGTGACCACTGCGAACGCCGAAGCGAGGCGCCGGTGCGTGACCGGTATCCTTGCCGCTGCGGGCACAGCGATCGCGGACGTCACGCCGGGCACGACCCGAAACGGCACTCCGGCGGCGCGCAGGGCTTCGCACTCTTCGGCGCCGCGGCCGAACACGAAGGGATCGCCGCCCTTGAGCCGCACCACCGTCAACCCGCGCCGGGCCCGCTCGACGAGCAGCGCGTTGATTTCGTCTTGCGCCAGGTCGGCGCTCCCTCCGTGTGGGCGTTTGCCCACGAACACACGCTCCGCTCCGGGCGGTGCTTCAGCGACCAGAGCGGGCGCAACGAGGCGATCGTACACGACCACGTCGGCCGACCGCAGGATCTCGAGTCCCTTCGCGGTGATCAGGCCGGGGTCGCCGGGGCCGGCGCCGACCAGGTAGACGACCCCCGGCTCGCTATGTCCCCACTC